>NZ_JBHJTF010000009.1:0-135108 GCF_042267565.1 Lysinibacillus sp. NPDC056232
TCATTTTTTAATTTATCTAATTAATCATTATAATAAATAATTTTTTCATCAACTAAATTATTCTTTTAGATGCTCCTTTCCATTAATAACTCTTTTGTATAATGCTCAATTGTATCAATCGACTCTAGCAATTGTTGAAATATATACAGTGTTCCTTTTATGACTCTTTCGTTTTTTTCCAAACTAGTTTCATTTTGTTTTTCTAAATATATTCTTGAAGCACTATATTTAATTTTACTTATCATTTCTTCAATTGGAATATTTTTGAACGAATTATCAATTTCTAGATTTATGGTCTTTAATTTTTTAATTTGATTTGGAGAAAGTTTTATATTGCCACTTAATAATTTTATTCCTGAATTCAAATGTTTCTTAATAAATGAGTAAATTTCCAAAGATTCTGTTAAATATTTTATAATTTCTTTCTTCGACACGTTACTTTGACTAGCATCTTTAAGAACTTCAAACTTATTTATCTCGTTGATATAAACATATTGATTAATAAATGATATAAAAGAAATTTGATTATAACCTTCTAATTTCACTCCACCTTCTGTACAATTAAAAATCCATTCAGGTTTCTCAAGCAACGTAATTAGTCTCTCAAAATCTCTTTTCATATCATAAAATACGGTAGATGTCAATACCGGTTTCTCATTATAACCTTTGATAAAAAAGTGCATCTTTTCATCCAAATCTGACAACTCAACAACTTCAAACCTTTCATTATTTTCAGCGTGTGTTTGATTATTTGTATAAGCTAAATCCTGCCCTATTAAAGCTATTGGACCTGAAGAAATGAAACGAGCAACGTGTAAACTATACTGGGCTACAGTTCCTCCCCCCCTTATTAGAGGAACTTCAATCTGAAATTTATTCTTTAAAATACTTTCCAAGTCACCTGATTTTATTCCAAACAAATATGCTACACTATTGAACGATTTTCTAATTTCACTATAGTTAGAAGGTGTGTAAATTAATCTTGAGTTATCGAATGTATTATTTCTAAAGTGCATATAAGCTTCTACTGAACCATCGATAGCAACAACATAATCAGGGACAATATCGTAGGCTAATAACGAATTAATTGTAGATCCCGCTGCTATAATAATTACTTTTTTTTCTATTTGCTTCAATAAAGGTAGCTGTTTTGTTAACGATGGTCCTCCTGATGCAACAATAACTGGCATCTCGTATTTATTCCTTAATACATTCAAACTCACATCTGTTTGTAAATAGAATAAACTTTTAATAATATTCTTTTGCCATAAATCAGTACTTTTATAGATTGTATTTATATCAATGATACTACGATATTGACTTTCTTTAACTTGTTTTAGTACCTCTAGATGCAATTTTCCAAAAAATTTATCATAATTTGGTGAGACAACAACTGTAAAAGCTGTCTGATAATCTTGCACTTCCATTTTTCTTAAGAAATATGCTAAATGTTCTATCTGTTCACTCTTAAAAAAAACTAAGTTCTTTTGTTCTTTATGTTCTTCTTGAACATTAATCAATTCAGTTTCCATAAATGGATCAATAACTATTAGTTTCTCTTTAAATTGGAATTTATTCAAAAAAGCGTTAACTATATATCCTGAACCATATCCAAGTAATATATGTATATTGTTTTCTTCAAATTTATTATGAACAAATTGCTCAGCTTCTCTAATTGGATTATATTTACTATGCAAAAAAAAGTTATTTATTTTTAAAATAGGTAAATCATTCTTACTATAAAGGTGTTCTATTTGAAACTCCATTTCTATGCTCCCCTTAAAATTTATCATATCTATTTTATCGGTAGTAATTATGAAATATAAACTACTAATCTAAAAAACCGTAGACTCTTTGAAAAGTCTACGGTTTAAAGTTCAAATATTAATTGTTATTGAAGTAATTGAAGTACACCTTGAGGTTGTTGGTTAGCTTGAGCTAACATAGATTGTGCAGCTTGCATCAAGATGTTATTTTTTGTAAAGTCCATCATTGAAGCAGCCATATCTGTATCACGAATACGCGATTCAGATGCTGTTAAGTTTTCTGATGCAGCGCCTAAGTTATTGATAGTATGCTCTAAACGATTTTGGGTTGCACCTAGTAAAGAACGACCAGCAGATACTTTTTCTAACTCACTATTGATAGTTTCAATTAAAGCAGTAGCAGTATCATGATCTTTTACATTTGATGATGTAAGTTTACCAACAGCTGATTCAACAGAAGTTAAATCAATACCTGAAGTTGTGAAATCTACTTGCATGGCTTGAGATGCATTTGCACCAACTTGTAAGTTAACAGTTGCAGCAGAACCATCTAATAATTTCTTAGTATTGAACTCAGTTGTATCTTTAATACGAGTGATTTCTTTACCAAGTTCTGCAAGCTCGTCACCAATTGCATTACGGTCTGCAGTTACGTTTGTATCATTTGACGCTTGTACTGCAAGCTCACGCATACGTTGTAAAATAGAGTGTACTTCGTTTAATGCACCCTCAGTAGTTTGGATTAAAGAGATACCATCTTGAGAGTTTTTAGAAGCCATGTCTAAACCACGGATTTGTCCACGCATTTTTTCAGAGATAGAAAGACCTGCAGCGTCATCGCCAGCGCGGTTGATTTTGTAACCTGAAGATAATTTTTCTAATGCTTTAGAAGTTTGAGTGTTGTTGAAAGCTAGGTTACGGTGTGTGTTTAAAGCTGAAATGTTGTGTTGAATTCTCATTTGGAATTCCTCCTTGAATGTTTGTTTTTGTTATTCCACATCCGTGTGGAATATCGGTTTAGGTAGTATGTATGTACTTCCTGCCCCTTACACTCTATATATCGTAATTAGTTGGAAATGTTTAATAGATTTTAGAATTTTTTTTATTTTTTTATGTAATTGAGTTAATTTCATAATTCTAATCCCTTTAGCATCAGGGATTCTGAAACAATAAAAATCGGGCACCTCCCCAAATTCGGTATAATGGTAGCGACGAAACTAACATACTGAATGAGGTGAATGCCCTATGACTATTGTAAAACAAATGAGCCTATTTGACATCCAAGAATTATTGGAAATGGAAAGTTCCCGTCGTTTTGATGCAATTTTCGCCACTTTCGACGTACAACCTATTTTTCAGTTATTTTTAAAAAGAACATTGCATGGTGCCCCACGTGAACTAAACTATGGTGCGATGATCCAATCACTGATTATTCGCAATGTCGAGCGTATTCCAACGATCAAGGATTTAATCAAACGTTTGGTCAATGACCCTTTATTCCGCTTAGATTGTGGTTTTCTTGTTTCAAATGTTGTGCCTTCTGAAGCGTCTTATTCGCTATGATCGACGTCATTAGTCAATCAGATGTCTGATTTCATGCAAGATACATTGATTGAAACAGCCTTTATAGAAGGGTTACTTTGTGATGAGCACCTCGCGATCGATGCCACGCATTTCGAATCACACGATGCAGCGAAACCTTCTGAGAAAAAAGGACCTACACCACCCAAAAAACGGGGACGGAAATCAAAAGAAGAACGCGAGGATTGGCTTACGAAACAAGCGGAAATTAAAGCCAATCAGTCGACTTATGAAAAAGAAATCAGGCATCAACTCGATACACCCCTGGAGACACTGTGGCAAGATGCACCCATCGAACCGAATTGGGGCATCCAAAAGAACAGTGACGGCAAAAATACGTTTTGGTTTGGCTTTAAAGGTCATCTCGCCGTGACAACAAAAGGGCAATATATCGTTGGACGCCTCATGACATCTGCCAATTTGTCAGATAGTAAAGCCGCGATTCCTCTTTTAAAGAAAGTAGAGAACCAATTTTCTGAACATTTCACGACCGCTATATTCGATGCAGAGGATGATTATGAACCAATTTACCGTCAGCTACATAAGTATCAAATGCGTACAGTCATTCCCTATAATGTCCGTAATGAAGGCGAATATCTTGGATTTGATGAGAATTTCAGACCGACATGTGTACGTGAACATAGCTACCGTTACGACAGCTTCGATGAAAAGTACCGCACACTAAAATTCACAAGACCAAAGGAATGTGCAACCTGTCCGTTACGTGATGATTCCCTCTGTCAGAAGGGTTTCAAAATCAAATGTGACACGGATTTACGGAAATTCACGTATCCAGCACGTGGCTCTGAACTTTGGAAACAACTTTATAAGGAACGTACCACTGTAGAACGTGTGAATGCTTATTTAAAACAATATTTTCAGTTAAACAACATCCGTCATAGAACAGGAAGAAAAGCCAAATTTCATTTCAACCTGGTGACGTTTATTTATAATGCCTGCAAGTTGGCAGTGGATCGTCTAAATGCTTTATTACAAGTACAAACTCAAGCAGCGTAATTTTTATAAACGTAAGTTTTCTTCAAAGGAGCAGTCTAAGCTCTTGGAACATATGATTTATGAAATTGATTCCAAATTATTTTTTCTTCAGCTGCTCTAAGAAACTTGATGAGGTGGAGAGAGCTTCTCTATTTTGTGCTTGAATGGCTTCAAAAACTTCGGAACGGTGTACTTTAACCGTTTTTGGTGCGACAATGCCGATTTTAATTTGTTCGCCCTCTACTGCTAAAATTTTAATTTCAATTTGATCGCCTATCATAATAGATTCATCTTTTTTACGTGAAAGCACTAGCATTATTTCGCACTTCCTTCCAATGATTGCATTGGGTAGCGTAATGGATAGGATTTATTATCTTGAAGAACAATTTGTTTACCACATTTTGCACTTATATTTATGATTACTGGTGCCAACAGGTTAATGGTAGAGTCCTGGAATGTTTCCTTCATTGTAACAATAGTGTATGTAAGAACATCTTCTTCCTTTTCAATTTGTAATTGCTCTCGATCCTCTTCACTGATGTCAAAGCTATAATCTTTTTTGAAGGCGAATGGATAGGCAACTACAAAGCCAATTTCTATGCGATCAATTGATTGTAATATCGCTAATGGAAGATCTGCATCGAGAGGAAGTATTACGAATTTTTTTTGATCTTCTAATCCTAACAAACCATGTTCAAACGTCAGAATGTCTTGTTCAACAATTTCGACATCACCTAAAAATTTTGTAGCGATTTTCATTAATTTGCACTCCTTTATATGATGACATTAATATCAACATCTGGTCTTTGTACCATTGTACCAGTTACTTTACCAGGTGTGTATTCGTGAATAGGTTTGTTCACCTTTGCGTCAATATTTGGCTCTCTACGTTGGATATTGACGTCTGTAGTACCTGGTATGTAGTCTATTTTAACTGAACCTACAGATGGTACAAACTTAATATTAAATTGCACATGGCGGGGACCGTGGTTTTGTTTCGCAATATTTGGGATTATTGCGCGTCCTTGTCCTTTACCAGAGTTCTCCATCATCTGACGTCCTTCTTTTGCCCTTCGTGCCATTCCCTTGAGAGCCTCTTGTTTTCCTTTTTCTGCGTAGTTTTCGCTTGATTCAAGAGGACCAATTAAACCTAAATCGCGTCTAGCCTGTGAAGAATTGATTTTTAGTACGCCGCGCGTTGTATTTATTTCAAGAATAGCTGCGGGTTGTTCAATATGCTGTGTTGCTTTTGGTTGTTTAATATACTGTTGTGGCTTAGATATATTAAGGTCTATTTTTGCATCTGTTGTATGAATTTGAATTTGCGGGAGTCTCATCTACCTCTCACCTTCCAAGAAAAGCGTTTGAACAAAATGTCCAAACGCTTCTTTTTAATCTTATGCACTAAAATTTCTCAAATCTGATGCTTTTGTAGAAATTTCCATAAGAAAGACTATTTTATCTAATAAAATCTACTAAAGTTTGTTGAATAATCTTTGCACCTACTGATAATGCAGCCTGATGAATGGAGTCTTGAGTTACCATTTCAGTAATTGCTTTGGCATAATCAACATCTTCATTATTAGACAACTGCTTTGTTACACTTACTTCACGTATAGATAATCGATTTTCCATTAATTCTACACGATTTTGGCGCGCTCCGACATCAGCTTGCGCCTCAAGTATTTTATTATGCATAGTTGTAATATCATCCGACGTACTTGTACTACTAAAGCCGCCTAAAGTTGAACTTATTTCATCAGCTGTAGCAAGTGGAACTCTATTCGGATCTAATAAATCAGAAATTTTATTCATTAAATCATCAACACCTTTAAATAAATCAATCCCAGGTGTATTAACATTCATTTGAATCCCATCATAAACTTCAATCTTTACGTCTTCGGAATTTACATTTGTATTAAGTGTACCATTTTCAAAAAGCGGCTGACCTGTTTTCGTACCACTAAAAATATAACGATCAGCAATTTTTGTATTTCCGACATCCTGAATTTGCTGACGAATTTGATCGATTTCAGTTTTAATTTTCGCACGATCTTCTGGAGTATTCGTATCATTTGCTGCTTGAATAACTAGCTCACGCACACGCTTCATCTGCTCACCAACTTGGTTGAGCGATTCATCTGTTGTGTCTAACCAGTTATTAACCTCATTCATATTACGTGTATATTGTTCTACTTGACCTAAATCACGACGATAGCCCATTCCTTTTACTGCAATAACTGGGTCATCAGAAGGGCGAGTAATCTTCATACCTGAAGTGATTTGATCTTGTAGTTTGGACATTTTACCGTAGCTATTATTTAAATTTAAAAGCATATTATTAGATAACATGGATTGCGTTACGCGCATTTTTTAAAAGCCCCTTTCTATCATAATGCTAGAGTATTTTCTATAGTCCTACACGGCCCATGCCGTTAATGATTTTGTCTAATGTTTCATCGACAACTGTAATCATACGTGCGTTGGCATTATATGCTTGTTGGAACGTAATCATATTTGTCATTTCCTCATCAAGGGACACTGAACTAACTGAGGCACGATTACCAGAAAGTGTTACTAATAATTTTTCTGAAGTCATGTTTAAGCGATATGCTTCTTCACCATCTGTTCCTAGTTTCCCGATCATTCCTTGATAAAAAGAGTTAAATGTCGCACCATTTAAATCAGCTTGGCTTTTTGATTGAAGATTAGCTAGTTCAAGTGCAAATTTACCATTTCCTTCTTCATTTGCTGCGTCAGAAGCAGCTAATTTAGAAGGATCTTTTACGAAAACATCATTTACCTTAATATTGCCTGCAGTTATTACTCCGTTTTCCCCAGTAAAGAAATCATCATCATTTTTAACACCTGATAAATCATAACCTTCCTTGTGCAGGTCATTGAAGGCTTTAGCAAATTTAGCTGCCAAATCATTAAGGTCTTCTAATGTTTCAACGTAATAACCTTTTGGCCCATCTGGGCTATCATATCCGTACGAATCAATAAGAGATAACAGTTTCCCTTTACCTGATTCTAACTGGTCATATGTAATGGATTCTGATTTACCAAGTCCACTTACTTGAATAGATGAGAACACATTGGACAAGTCGTTGCCATTAATTTGCTTGGAACCACTTGGATCTGCGACAGTGCCATTTACTTCGATAGTAGCAAAGTCTCTACCATTCACTAGTTCAATTTCCTCTGTACCATATTTGAGCACAACTGTAAGGCTTCCTTCAGCCACAGCACTAGCATTTCCGCCAGATTCGACACGTTTAATGGATACAGGTATGTAATTATTTAATTCATCGATTAACACATCACGTTCATCGTATAAATCGTTCGGTACATGACCATTCGGTTCTACTTCCTGCACTTGTTTATTGATGGCAGCAATTTGCTTTAAGAGTGAGTTGATACGATCCGTCGCTACATTAATTTCGTTTCCTAAATTACCCTGAATTGTTTTCAGCTGCTTGTCCATATATCTAAAGGATTCAGCTAGGTGTTCAGCGCGTTTGATCGCTACTTGACGAGAGGCTGCATTTTCTGGGTTTGTACTGACATCTTGAAGCCCTTTCCAGAACTGTTCTAATGCTGCATTTAAACCATATTGAGACGGTTCGTTCATGATATCTTCCATTTGAGAAATCGCATTTGAACGTGATTCCCAATAGCCTAGCTTGTTTGTTTCTTGACGGACTTGACGGTCGATAAATTCGTCACGGACACGTTGAATCGATCCCGCTTCAACCCCAGTTCCGAGATGTCCTGGATAGTTAGGTTGATTTAAACCTGCTTGTGGGAAACCTTGCGTCGCTTGCATATTTACTCGTTGGCGAGAGTAACCTAATGTATTTGCATTGGAAATATTATGTCCAGTTGTATATAAAGCCGTTTGTTGTGTAAATAAACCGCGTTTACTTGCTTCTAAGCCCATAAATGTTGAGCGCATTTTTTTTCCTCCCTTTTATAACGTTTTTAATTTCAAGCAAATGTTTCTTGCATGGGTGCAAGAAACTATGCTTGAGAATCGAAATATGATTTTTTGGCCATTGAATTTGTGCCGCGAACCTCACTGCCAGAGTAGTTCATTTGCTCAGTCCGAGGTCGTACATTATCCAATGTCAGATTGACAAATTGTAGTGATTGGAACACGAGTTTTTGATTTAAATCGTTTTGTTTTTTTAAGTCATTGATAATTTGCAATAATCGATTGCGAACAGCTGTGAGCGTGTCCTTTTCAGTCTGTTGTTCAGCAGCCTCGATGACATCAGCGACAGTTGCTTTGTCAGTTGAAGCAAATCCTTTTGCCCCAAGGTAATCCGTTACCTGTTTCTGACGCTGTTGCTCGAGCTTTTCAATGGCTGCTACATGTGCCTGCTCATCCTTGAGCATTTGGTCCAGTGCTTCGATATCGCCAGCTGTAATGATTTCGGTTTTTTTAATGGCTAGTTCAAGTAAGCTTTTATGCATTCTTTCTAGTTTTGTTAGTGTAGAACAGATCGTGTCTACAGACATATTGCGAAGCACCCTTTCTGATATTCCTTAGAAACGATAATATTTCAGCATATCTTCTGCCACTTTGCGAGCGTCCACTTTGTATTCACCAGAAGCGATATCTTCTTTTAATTGTTTTACGCGTTCTGTACGCTCTGTGCTGTATGTTGAAATCCCTTGCATCTCCTGTGCAGTCTTTGAAATTTCTATTTTATCTGCGAAGGATGCCTTATTAGTGCTTGATTGTGCATTGCGCACCTGATGATTATAGGCGTTCACTGCATTAATCCCATATGATGTAATTTTCATGTAATCCCCCTATCTAAAAGCTTATCTTCTTATTATTTCGGATTGTCTCACATAATGTTAAGTTTTCAAATATAAAAAAGTGTGCTAATTTTGTTTAAAATTAACACACTTTAGGTCTATCAATTATGCCTCGGCATAATTGCGTCCTGAATCGGCTTTGTGCTTGCACAAAGAATTCCTTGCCGATTCCGTGACATCCGCCGGAGGCTTTGGGCCAATACGATGTTGGTCACTCAGGCGTTTTCACAGGATGTGAAGGTATTAGACTGAGTTCCTCTATTTCAGCGGGTGTTTGGACACTCGTTGAAAGAAGTTAACGTTTTCGATCTGCGTGATAGGTTACACGATCACGATCTACCACACTCTCACGAAACTCTTTCGCCGCTTCGAATGTGCGTAGCTCCGACTTCAATTCATCCTGACATTTTGTACAAAGCTTGCCTGTTGTCGTTAGATGACCGCAGTTATCACATGGATAGCCAAGATTCGGGAACATCGCAGGCTGTAAACGCCCCTTGCGTACCCATTTATACAATAACTCCTCTTCAGCTCCTGTTGCTTCAACAATACGCTCTACTGTCGCCGCACGGTTTTCACGTTTACGTAAAAAGCGATAAACGATTTGATATAAATCTTCTTCAGATTGAGCGCATTTATGACATACTTCTCTGACCCCTATATAATTAAAAAACTCATTACATTTCGGACAATTGCGAACCTCTGCCATCTATTCTTCCTCCTCTTGCATAATAACAACAAAATACGAACCTTATATAACTCGTAATCTATTATACACAACACATTAGCATTTTCATCCATTAATTAGTGTGAAGCTTTTGACATTTTCGGCACCCGCATTTAATAAAACCTCTGTAGCATGCCTTAAAGTTGTCCCTGTCGTTTTTATATCGTCAAAAAGAAGGTATTCTTTATGTTCTACATTAGCTCCTTCTATTAGGCGGAAAAGAGGAGCCGCATGGATTCGCTGCTCTCTATTTTTGGAGCTTTGCGTTTCTGTCGTCGTCTTTTCTAAGAGTTGCACAAAAGGAATATTAGCCGCCTTTAATAACTCCTCCATATGCGAAAAGGTACGTTCCCTTTGCTTAATGGGGTGCATAGGAATCGGTATAATGGTTGCTTTTTCATGTTTGAAGCGCGCATATAGTTCCTGCCGAAATACTTTAGCGAGAGCAACGTCCTGAAGAAATTTATATTGATGTAAATAATCTTTCATCGCATCGTTATATTGGTAAAGTGCTGTTGTTGTTGAGGAATATTCAAATCGAGCTGAGCACCTATCACAAATGGTTGGTTGAAATTGTTTTGTTAAAAGTAGTTTCCATGAGATTGCTGATTGCAAAGGATGTGAGCATAATAAGCACAGTGTTTCAATTTTATTCATGATGAAAATCCTTTCTTATTATAATAAAGAATTTTTGTACGCGCATCATCCATTTCAGTCGTAATGCCATGATGAAAAAATACGACATCTCCATCTGCAAAATTGGCATTTCGACCAACTCGCCCTGCAATTTGTATGAGTGCACTTGAAGTAAAAATGTTTGATTCTGCCCCAATCACCGCAACCTGTACATTCTTGATCGTAATCCCTCTTTCTAAAATGGTCGTAGTCAGTAAACCCGGAACTTCTTCATTTCGTAATTTAAGCACTTTTTCTTTACGTCCAGGATCCTCAGCATGTACTGCCATGATGCTGTCATCTAATAATTGAAAAAGAGGTGTAGCTATTTTCATTAACTCTACTTTTGGGAAAAATAATAGAAAAGGCTCTTTACGTGCAAGGCGCTCCTCTGTCCATTGTTTTAGCTTTCGTGGGATTTTTCCTCGTTTTAAACTTTTTTCATAGCTCCATAGGGAATGAAATCGAGGGACTGGTAATGGACGATTATGATAGCGCTTCGGGATAAATGAATAGCTTTCATTTTGATATTGAGTAAGTAATTTATGCGAAGGTGTTGCTGTGACCAACATTATTGGTGCGTTTTCTGTTTTTGCCTTTTGCACTGCGCTTTGCAACGTTTCATCAAATGTATATGGAAAGGCATCCGCCTCATCAACAATCATGACATCGAACGCTCGTTCAAAACGATAAAGCTGATGAGTTGTCGCCAACACAAGCTGGGCATAGCCAACCTGTTTTGGTGATCCACCATATAAAGCATGGATCATCGTTTGCGGGAAAACTTTTTGAAAGCGTG
The DNA here is from genome assembly GCF_042267565.1 of Lysinibacillus sp. NPDC056232. Taxonomy (NCBI): domain Bacteria; kingdom Bacillati; phylum Bacillota; class Bacilli; order Caryophanales; family Bacillaceae; genus Lysinibacillus; species Lysinibacillus sp. NPDC056232. Next base: position 11,375 of record NZ_JBHJTF010000009.1, read on the forward strand.
GATATAACTCTAGCACTACATCTGTACGCGGCGTAGCGATACATACTCGCAAGCCCTGCTCTAACGCATAATGAACAGACGGGAAAAGTAGCTCTGTTTTTCCTGCCCCACATACTGCATGGATAAGGTGGGAACGTTGTGCTTTAACACTTTCTAGCATTTCCTTTGCCGCCTGCTGTTGAAGCACTGTAAATTGCCCCGTCCAATTGAGTGAATGCTTTCTTGTCCTAATTGCGCGAGGGCCTGTCCAAATCATCAATTGCGTACAGCTACTCACTCTGCCCATATTCAGACAATGTCTACAATATATACATTGCTGCTGGCACTTTGAACAATCAAACGTCGTAAATTGCTGAGGATGATCATTATGGCAACGATTGCATTTTAAATGTGGCTCTTTTTGAATCCCTTCTATTATATGGAAGTATTGAAGATTGATTGATTTCTCGATATCTTCCTTGGAAAATGGGGCATGCTCCTTTAACCAAATACGTCCTTCATGAAAATCTCGTAATGCAGGTGGCAACACCCAACCTTTGTATGTCATTGCTTTGCTCCTTTCATGTGGTTTTTTATCGGTGATGTTCTCCGGTTTATCAGTAATAAGCTAAATAAAAAAACAGCCTCTACATAGTTGCTGTAGAGACTGTCTCACTTACTATTATTTTTTTGTCCAGCCTAGACCCATTGAGCCTTCACCTAAGTGTGTGCCAATGACGGGACCGAAATAGCTCAATTTAAAGTTAACGTTCGGGTAAGTTGCTGCTAGTTGTGCTAGCCATTCCTCGGCTTCTGCCTGGCAATTGGCATGAATCACTACAGCGTCCATCGCTTCATACTTACTAGCATCCTCCGCTAGTAGCTCCTCCGCACGCTTTAATGCTTTTTTTCGTGTACGAATTTTTTCAAAAGGTACAATGACCTTGTCCGCAAAATGCAGTATAGGTTTCACTTGTAATAAGCCACCTATTAATGCCGCTGCTGCAGACAGACGTCCCCCACGTTGTAAGTGCGCTAAGTCATCTACAATGAAGTAAGCACGAACTGATTGCTTCATGTCCGCCAATGAAGCGAGAATTTCTTTTGCTGAAACGCCTTGAGCCGCCATTTCAGCTGCTCGTAGAACGTAAAAACCCTGCACCGCACAGGATATTTCACTATCAAAAGTGGACACCTCAATGCCTTCCACCATCTCGCCTGCTTGAATGGCGCCTTGATATGTACCACTGATTCCACTTGATAAATGAATAGATATTACCTCATCATACTCTTTTGCCAGCTCTTCAAAGAGAGCGGCAAATTCTCCAATTGGAGGCTGCGTTGTTTTGGGGAATTCTTTTGCCCCGCGTACTTTATCATAAAATTCAGATGCCGTGATATCTACTTCTTCTTCAAATAGTTGACCTGAGATATTTACACTTAACGGAATCATATGAATGTTCAAGCGTGCTCGTTCCTCAGCCGAAATATATGCAGTACTATCTGTTACGATTGCTGTCCTCATCCATGTCCACTCTCCTATTCTAAATAGTTTACAATAAAAAGAAATGAATGTGAAATGAATTACGACATAACGTAATCTTGTCTAAATGTCGAATAGGAGGAAGTCACTTCACTCTTTCATCATTCTAGACATCTGCTAAATTGACACCCTTTGAAAGAAGTTAAACTTAGCATTCATTTCACATTCATTCCCTATATAGTAAAGAATTTATCTCCTCTTAGCCAAACTAAATTCGCCTGAGGTTGATCTTCATCCTATTAATCCTTTTCTGAATGAGTAAAGGCTCATCACCATAATGAGGGGTTAATTTCCGTTCTAATGAAGCAAGTCCAATAAGCGGTTAGGCGTGATGCTTTTAATCTTTCCGCTACTGCGCTCGCTCTAAGGGCTTAACTTTAACGCTAATGCCCGGGAAATCGCTCAACCTCAACTTTTAGCGATGAGCCTGAATGAAGATATCCTCATTTTTATTTGCCAGTACTTGATTTCGTGTCGTCCATATAAAAGACGCTAGTGACCTTCCACTGTCCATCTTCTTTGACGAATACTGTCACTTGTTGTCCTGCACTTTCATGCTTCACATTTGTTTTAGTTTGTACTAAATGCAATGTTATATTGGAATGGACCTGTGCTTCATTTTCGTTATATTTTATGATTGTATTATCTTTAGCATCTCGTTTAACGTCTGACTCTTTAAATACTTCTATCGTGAATTTTTTTTCTTCATCATAGTTGAACCCTTTTGGATCCTTCGAGAGCGTTTGCATATAACGATCAATTTCTTTTGAATTAAAAGCTTCAATATATTCATTAAAGGCAGCTAATATCGCTTTTCCTTCATCAGCAGGGACATTTTCTGCCTTTGTTATTTGTCCACCATTCATTTCAAATCCGACGGTTCCATCATCAATGATTTTTTGTCGATCTTCCGCACTCATTTCATCTTTTTTATTACCACAGGCAGTTAACATTAATAAGGTAAGAACTGCTAGAAAACTTTTCTTTAACATCAAAAAACCTCCCGCGCATATTGTAGCATATAAATCCCCTTGTAGGAATTTTGTTGTGTATTTTCAACATTTAGGTGCTACATCTTCCTTATGACGCCCATGCTTTTAAAATGTTGCACGATTTAATCGATCCCTATGTATAAATTGTTACACTTTTCGAGGATTCGTTCCTACTAAAAAAACTGCTTTAAAAACTACTAAATAATATAGTAGCCTTTAAAAACAGCTTTAAATTCAGATATATGCTATTAGCGTACTTCAACCCAGCCATTTTTGATGGCTGTAACAACAGCTTGTGTACGGTCGTTTACATTCATTTTTTGTAAAATGCTTGAAACGTGGTTTTTAACTGTTTTTTCAGAAATGAACAGTGTCTCACCAATTGTACGATTCGATTGTCCATCTGTTAATAATTGTAATACTTCACATTCACGTTTTGTTAGCAAATGGAATGGGCGACGAATTTCTGTTTGATGGAAGTTACCTTTATTTTCATGCTCAGAAAGACGACGGAATTCCGCTACTAAATTTTTAGTTACTTTTGGATGTAAATAAGATCCACCATTCGCAACTACTTTAATAGCTTCAACAATTTCGTCAGCATCCATCTCTTTCAGCATATAGCCGAGTGATCCAGATTTTAGCGCGTGTGTTACGTATGTTTCATCATCATGGATGGAAAGCATAATAACCTTTGCATCTGGGTATTCATTAACTAACTCTGCTGTTGCCTCTACGCCATTTTTCCCCGGCATATTAATATCCATTAGGACAACATCAGGTTGATTTTCAGCATATAAAGAAACCACATCTGTACCATCATCACCTTCTGCTACCACATCAAACGTATCTTCAAAATCTAAAATACGCTTTACTCCTTCGCGGAATAGCTGGTGATCGTCTACAATAATAATCTTCGTCATTTGTCTTTACCCCCTAAATTTCTCCAACAATCATTTTACTCTACTTCTAACGGAATTTTAAATAAAACCGTCGTCCCTCGATTTATCTCACTTGTAATTGAGATTGTCCCATCCAAAATTTCGATACGTTCTTTCATACCTAAAATCCCAAAAGAATGGTCTCTTACTTTCTGTGGGTCGAAACCTATGCCATCGTCCTTTACAACGATATTTACGCCATTTTTCAACCACTCAAGCTTTACCCAAATATCCTTACATTTTCCGTGTTTCATGGCATTCGTTACACATTCCTGCACTAAGCGGAAAATAGATACTTCGTAGTTTGATGGTATACGCTTCTCGGTGCTTCTTGATTGGAAATGAACTTCAACACCAGGATTATATTCAGTCACTGTCGATAAGTACTTTTTTAATGTCGGAACAATTCCCAAATCATCAAGTGCCATTGGTCTTAAATCATAGATTATACGTCGCACCTCTGATAATGCATTACGTACCGTTTTCTTTAAATCAGTGATTTCAGCCAAAGCATATTCAATGCCCTTTTCACGATACGTTCTGTCTATTAAATCAGTGCGCATTAGTACATTTGCTAGCATCTGAGCAGGTCCATCATGGATTTCCCTAGATAGACGTTTGCGCTCCTCTTCCTGTGCTGCAATAATACGTATACCAAAATCTTGTTTCATTTTTGCTTGTTCAAGTGCTAAACCAACATTTTTTAAATCTAAAGTTAAGTAATTCAAAACGACATTTACTTGATTGACAATATGATCTGCACGTTCAATCGTATCGAGTAGTGCTCTTAATCTTCTCTCTAAATCATCTCTTTTATCACGTAGCTGCTTTTCTTGTGTTCTAATAACGGAGAGCTTCACTTGAAAATCCTGTGCAGTTTCATATGCTTCCCTAACTTGTTCTTCGGTATAATTATCAAAAGCTTTACTTACTAACACAAGTCTTTGCTTGGCAAGCTGTGTACTTTTTTCTAAAGCATCGCCTTCATCAATAACAATTGAAACTTGTTTTCGAACAATTTCTAGCTCTTTTTGCATATCTTCGAAACTTCTACGGCTTTGTTCGCTTATAATAAAGATATCGTCCTTTGAGCTCATGATTGTTTCTAACATTCGATTAAATATGTCATCAAGCGACTTTAAATCGAAGGTATCATTTGAAAACATAGTTTACTCCCCAGTCTAATGTCTTATGATTACTTACCATTTCAATAGACCAATTACATAGTCTACACCTATTATATCATCACCCTGTTAAAATTTAATGCTTTTTCTTTATGAAAATTATAGAATAGAACTCGAATAGAACTCTACCTAAAAGGAGATTGGTACGGATGAGAGAAAACTATTTAACAGTAAAAGGATACGGAGAAAGCGAAATTGTTATTTCTAAATCTCGCTTCCTTACTTATATAGAACGTGTAGAAACGGAAGAGGATGCAATTTCTTTTATTGAACGCATAAAAAAAATGCATCATAATGCGACACACAATTGTTCAGCCTACATGATTGGTGAGCATGATCATATTCAAAAAGCAAATGATGACGGGGAACCTAGTGGCACAGCTGGCGTCCCTATGTTAGAAGTCCTAAAAAAACAAGGTTTAAAAGATACGGTCGTTGTCGTCACACGCTACTTTGGTGGCATTAAGCTTGGCGGTGGCGGTCTCATTCGTGCGTACGGAAAAGCGACAACAGAAGGTTTACTAGCTGCCCAGGTTGTCGAACGCAAGCTCCATCATTTGATGAAAATTACCGTTGATTACACATGGCTTGGCAAAGTAGAAAATGAAATTCGAGGTTCTTCGTATACTTTAGAGGAAATTCGCTATTTGGAAGGCGTCGACATTATTGTATCCGTGTTAAAAGAGGAGGAAGAACAGTTCCGAAACTGGGTAACGGAAATGACAAACGGACAAGCAAACATTACATTTGAGAATGCTCAATTTATTGAATTTGTTGTAGATAAATAGTTTTAATTGCCGAAACTATTTATGCATAGTATAATTTTAACGTTAAGCTATTTTATCAACTGCATATTATTTCTTGTATTTGTATAAATTTTAGTTTAATCGTATTATAATCCCCATAACTTAGAGGAGAATATAAATGAAAAATAAAAAGTACAAAAAGAGGTCTTCTAAAGCTTCCTTAATTATAAAAGTTTCCCTACTTCTCGTTGCTAGTTTGGCCATTTGTGTAACTGCTTATGGTGTTTATCTAACGAAACAAGTGAAACATGCAGCCGACTCAGCACACGAAAAATTAGAAGGCCGTGAAGTTTCTGCACTTCGCGATAGTAAAGTAGAGCCGATACATGATAATGTATCAATCTTATTTGTCGGTGTTGACGATAGTGATAATCGTGGGCAAGGTTCTGATCATTCACGTTCCGATGCACTAGTTTTAGCGACATTAAATAATAAAACACATACAATTAAAATGCTCAGCATACCACGTGATTCATACGTTTATATTCCTAAAGTAGGCTATAGAGATAAAATTACCCATGCACATGCTTTAGGTGGTACACTGACAACAATCAAGACAGTTGAAAATTTATTAGATATCCCAATTGACTATTATGTACGCATGAACTTCAATGCTTTTATTGACGTAGTCGATGCATTAGGCGGCATTGAAGCTGAAGTACCTTATGCTTTACATGAGTTAGACGAATTCGACAAGTTTACAATCAACCTGAAGCCAGGTATGCAGCATTTAAACGGTAGTGAAGCACTTGCACTCGCAAGAACACGTAAACAAGATAGCGATATTGAGCGTGGTAAGCGTCAACAAGAAATTCTTACAGCTATTATCAATAAAGTAGCTTCTGTTGGTTCTATATCAAAATACGATGATGTCATTCAAGCACTTGGTAATAACATGAAGACGGATATGACATTTGATGAAATGAAATCCTTCTTATCTTATTTAACAAAAGGTGTACCACGTATTGATACTTTAAATTTAGAAGGCACTGATGATATGTCTACTGGTATATATTATTATCAATTAGATCAAAAGTCTGTTAATGAAACAAAAGAAATTTTGAAAAACCACCTTGGCTTAGATGAAACTTCATCAAGCCTCACAAATAACGATACTGACAGTGATTCAAGTGAAGAATCTTCGGTAAATTAACTAGCTTAATAAAACTTATAGCCTTTCCACTTTCAATTCGTGGAAAGGTTTTTTTTATGGAATTCTATTGAAAGTTGCTTTCTATACCTGGTGAGAGGCGTTTCGGGTATTCGCTTTCCTTTCGCGGGTATTTCTCTGCCTTTCGCGGGTATTCGCTTCCCTTCCGAGGGTATTCACTTCTCTTTCGCGGGTATTCGTCTTCCTTCCGCGGGTATTCGCTTTCCTTCGCGCGAGTATTCGCTTCCCTTTCGCGGGTATTCGCTTCTCTTCCGCGGGTATTTGCTTTCCTTTCGCGGGTATTCGCTTTCCTTCCGCGGGTATTCGCTTTCCTTCCGCGGGTATTCGCTTCCCTTCGCGCGAGTATTCACTTCTCTTCTGCGAGTATTCGCTTCCCTTTCGCGGGTATTCGCCTTCCTTCTCGCAAGTATTCACTTCTCTTTCGCGGGTATTCGCTTCCCTTCGCGCGAGTATTCACTTCCCTTCCGCGGGTATTCGCTTTCCTTCGCGCGAGTATTCGCTTCCCTTCCGCGGGTATTCGCCTTCCTTCCGCGGGTATTCCTCTGCCTTCCGCGGGTATTCGCCTTCCTTCGCGCGGGTATTCACTTCTCTTCCGCGGGTATTCGCTCTCCTTCCGCGGGTATTCGCCTTCCTTCGCGCGAGTATTCACTTCTCTTCGCGCGGGTATTCACTTCTCTTCCGCGGGTATTCGCCTTCCTTCCGCGGATATTCACTTCCCTTTTGCGGGTATTCGCCTTCCTTCCGCGGGTATTCCTCCAAAATCATTCCAAAAAGAGTCGACAAAAAAAGCAATCACACAAAATGTATGATTGCCTTCACTTTATTATTTATTAAATATCCGCACAAAATTCAATAGTGGTTTATAGTTTTTACCCGCGAGTCCGATGACTTCAACCAAAATCTCAATGGCCGTTAAAATGACAGCCACGAGTAAAATCGCACCCCATACTTTTGCCATAGAGAAGATAACTGCGGCCAAGCCAAACATCATTGCAATCCCATAAATAATGAGCACTGTTTGTCGATGTGTAAAGCCCATATCCAGTAAACGGTGATGTAAATGTGATTTATCTGGATCAGACCATTTTTTCTTCATGCGTACACGACGAACAATCGCAAAGAATGTATCAGAAATCGGCACACCTAGAATAATAACCGGGATAATTAATGAAACGACCGTAACGTTTTTAAATCCAAGCAATGCGAGCACTGATATCATGAAACCAAGGAACAATGCTCCCGTATCTCCCATGAAGATTTTCGCCGGATGGAAATTGTAAAATAAAAATCCAAATGTTGCTGCTGCTAAAATGGCTGCGATTGCTAATACGAACATATTGTTCATAATAATCGCCATGACAGCTAAAGTAATAAGGGCAATCGTTGAAACACCTGCCGCTAGACCATCTAAGCCATCAATTAAATTAATGGCATTTGTAATCCCAACAATCCAAAGAATTGTCAAAGGGATACTTAGTATTCCAAAATTTAATTCACCTATAAATGGTAAATTAACCATATCAATTTGAATGCCACCTACAAAAATAACGATAAGTGCCGCAATAAGTTGGCCAACTAATTTTGCCTTTGCGGAAATTTCACGCATATCATCTACAACACCTGTTGCTACGATAATGCAAGCACCAATAATAATTGCCAGTAGAAAATCACTACCATTTTCATTGTATATTAAAATTGGCTGAAATATAGCCACAGCTATTAAAAAAGAAAGGAAAATTGCCAATCCCCCGAGTCTTGGCATAATTCGTGCATGTACTTTTCGATAGTTTGGTGCGTCGACAGCACCTATTTTGAACGCTAATCGTTTAACTAGTGGAGTTAACAATATTGAAGCAACAAATGCTGCTATTATAGACACGTAGAGCATGTCTCTCCTCCTCAAAAATTAATCTACATTTAAATCCAAATTGATTATAGCACGAACCGGCGCCGAAATATACTTTTTCTATTTATTTTCCACCATTTCACAAATATTATTCTTCTTTTTAAGATTGGAAGAACGCTGCATGCCAAATGTAGTCACCTTACGTAAAATTTGATAGAATAATGTAGTGTCTAGCATTTAGACAACTTTAAAGGAGCGTATATTTCATGTTCTCAATTTTCAAAAGTAATAAAGAGCAAACAAGTGCTCGTCAATTAAAACGCTACTATAAAATAGTAGAACAAATTAATAATCTCGAAGAAACATATGTCAATAAGTCAGATGCAGAATTACGAGAAATGACTTTTATTTTCAAAGATCGCTTACAACAAGATGAGCCTATTGCATCCATCATCCCAGACGCATTTGCTGTTGTTCGCGAAGCCTCAAAACGTGTATTAGGAATGCGTCATTTTGATGTACAGCTTATTGGTGGTCTTGTTTTAACTGAAGGCAATATTGCTGAAATGCCTACAGGTGAAGGTAAAACGCTTGTTGCTTCCCTTCCCTCATATGTACGAGCATTAGAAGGCAAAGGTGTTCATGTTATTACTGTCAATGATTACCTAGCTAAACGTGACTTTGAGCTCGTTGGACAGATTCATCGTTTCCTTGGCTTAACAGTTGGTTTAAATTTACCAATGATGGAGGCAGACGAGAAAAAGGAAGCCTATAATGCAGATATTACATATGGTGTTGGGACTGAATTCGGTTTCGATTACTTGCGTGATAATATGGCATATAGCTTAGCTGATAAAGTACAGCGTCCTTATCACTTCGCCATTATTGATGAAGTAGATAGTGTACTAATCGATGAGGCAAAAACACCACTGATTATCGCTGGTAAAATGCCATCTAACGATGAATTACATCGCATCTCATCTATGTTAGCAAAACGCTTCAAAGTTGATGAAGATTATGATTTTGATGATGAAACGAAAGCTACTTCCCTAACAGATAAAGGTATTGAAAAAGTTGAGGCTGCATTCAATATAGATAATCTGTATGACTTAGAGCACCAATCACTTTTCCATTATGTTATCCAAGCTGTTCGTGCTCATGTCATGTTTGAACGTGATGTTGATTACATCGTCAAGGATGACAAAATCGAGCTAGTTGATATGTTCACAGGTCGTATTTTAGAAGGTCGTTCACTATCTAATGGCTTACATCAAGCGATTGAAGCAAAAGAAAATGTAACGGTTACCGATGAAAATAAAGCACAGGCACAAATTACAATTCAGAACTATTTCCGTATGTATCCGAAGCTTTCAGGGATGACAGGTACTGCGAAAACACAGGAAAAAGAAATTCGAGAAGTGTACGGCATGGAAGTTATTCAAATTCCAACCAATCGTCCACGTCAACGTGTCGATCAGCCTGATGTTATTTTCAACAAGCAAGAAGATAAATATAAATATGTAGCAGCTGAAGTTAAACGTCGTCACGAAAAGGGACAACCTGTCTTAGTTGGGACAACATCTATACTGCAGTCTGAAACAGTTGCCGATAGCTTAAAAAAAGAAGGCTTAAAATTCCAATTGCTAAACGCTAAAACAGTTGAGCAAGAAGTTGAACTGATTTCTCAAGCAGGGCAAAAAGGTCGTGTTACAGTAGCTACCAATATGGCTGGCCGCGGTACAGATATCGTGTTAGGCGAAGAAGTTCATGCACTTGGAGGTCTATATGTTATCGGTACCGAAAAGCATGAAAGCCGCCGTGTAGATAATCAGCTACGTGGTCGTTCAGGTCGTCAAGGCGACGTAGGTGAAAGCCGCTTCATTCTCTCTATTGAAGATGATATGTTCCGCCGTTATGCAAAAGACGAAGTTGAAAAATTCTCTACAAAAATGGTTGTCAACGAAGAAGGCATTATTCAAAATAAAGATGCTCAAGAACTCATTGACCGTACACAACGAATTGTTGAAGGCTCCCAATACGGTATGCGTGAATACAACCTAAAATTAGACGATGTTATCAATGACCAACGTACAGTTATTTATGGTCTACGTGACAAAATCTTAGCTGGGGAGGACTTGATGGGCGAGCTAAAAAAAATGCTTCGTGAAACGGTTGAATTTGCTGTTCTCGACGCTGCACCAGAAGAAATTAATTCTATTGACTGGAATTATGATCAAATGGAGAGCTCACTTAACTCACTTTTCATTACACCTGTCACAATTGACCGAGAAGTGGGCAAAGTAAAACAAATTTTAGCTGACGTTCAACCTTCAGAACAAGAACTGCTCAATCATATAGAGAAATTCGCTGAAAATGAACAAGTAATATCAGTTCTTCCACAGATCATGCTTAGTTACATAGATAGTGGCTGGGTAAAACACTTGGAAGTAATGGCTCATTTAAAAGAAGGTATTGGCTTACGTCATTACCAGCAAGAAGATCCAATGCGAATTTACCAACGTGAAGGACTTGAGTTATTCGGTAAGAATTTCCAAGAATTACGTCGTTCTATCATTATAGAGATTACAGGCTTCATGAAATCAATTGAGACACAACAGGAGGTACAATAATGGGCTTATTTTCATTCTTTAAAAAATCAGACAAAATCGTTCAAGAAAACACAATTGACTCACAAGACTTACTAGGAAAAGCTACTACGAATTCAGGCGATAATCGCGATGTTGAGACAAAGCTTTCATTCCATCCGGATTGGGATGTACCACAGGAGCAAAAATACATTTTCAACTTCCTAGCAAATGAGCTAGAACCATTGAAACCAAATCAACTATCTCTTTCTTCTATTAGTATTGAAGAAAACAAACGTAAATGGCTTGTTCGTGCATTTTTCCGCTCATCCTTACCACAAGCAATCGAGCTAGGAGAAATTGAGCTTTTCATCATGGATAAAAATGACGAGCTAGTAGCATCTAAAAAATTCGATTTTAAAGCACTTGGCACAATTCCAGCAGAAAGCGCCCGCCCATGGGTATTTGAGTTCGAAAAATCTACAATTAAAGTAGACGAAATTCCTGAAGATGGCTGGAAAATTGCCTTCAATCTCGTTTCCCTTCGTGGCCATCAATTAGAACTAGACCCATCATGGGAAAAACAATTACCAGCAGCTCAAAAAGAAGAGCTAGCCAAAATCGTTGATACTTTACCAAAGTTAGGTGAAACTGAAGTAAACTTCACTGGCTTACAAGCAAAGCTGGCTGATAACGGCAACTTAAATGTATCGATTTTTATCCGTAATGGACACAATAAAGCTATTAACCTAGAACAATTACCACTAGAAATTATAGATGCAACAGGTAAACAAATTGCTAACGGCTCATTTACAATGGATCCAGTATTAACTGTACAACCAAACTCAACGAAGCCTTGGACATTTGTCTTCCCTGCAGACCTTGTTGACGCAAAAGATGCCGATCTATCTCGTTGGACAGCACGCGTAACACAATAAACTGAAACTTTAATCAGAGGGGGTTTTCATTTTCCCCCACTGATTTTTAGTCTCCACCAATCCGGCATTTACGGGCCGTTCATCCCCCTGCTTTTGAAGAGGGAGTCTTGTACCTGACGCTTCGCTTTCGGTACACGGATTAATTATTGCCTGTTCATGCTAGATCAAATATTGAAATCCCTTCTTTTTTATAGAAAGAAGGGATTTTTTTGATTTACTTTGCGCGGGTATTTGCCTCCCTTCCGCGGGTATCTCTTTCCTTTCGCGGGTATTTGCTTCCCTTCCGCGGGTATTTGCTTCTCTTCCGCGGGTATTCACTTTCCTTTCGCGGGTATCTCTGCCTTTCGCGGGTATTCACTTTCCTTTCGCGGGTATTCGCTTCTCTTCCGCGGGTATTCGCTTCTCTTCCGCGGGTATTCGCTTTCCTTCCGCGGGTATCTCTGCCTTTCGCGGGCATTCGCTTCTCTTCCGCGGGTATCTCTGCCTTTCGCGGGTATTCGCTTCCCTTCCGCGGGTATCTCTGCCTTCCGCGGGTATTCTCTTTCCTTTCGCGGGTATTTGCTTCCCTTCCGCGGGTATTTCCCTCCCTTCCGCGGGTATTCGCTTCCCTTCCGCGGGTATCTCTTTCCTTTCGCGGGTATTTGCTTCTCTTCCGCGGGTATTTGCTTTCCTTCCGCAGGTATTCTCTTTCCTTCCGCGGGTATCTCTGCCTTTCGCGGGCATTCCCTTTCCTTCCGCGGGTATTTGCTTCCCTTTCGCGGGTATTCGCTTCTCTTTCGCGGGTATCTCTGCCTTTCGCGGGTATTCGCTTCTCTTCCGCGGGTATTCACTTTCCTTTCGCGGGTATTCGCTTCCCCTCCGCGGGTATTCGCTTCCCCTCCGCGGGTATCTCTGCCTCTCGCGGATATTCTCTTTCCTTCCGCGGGTGTTTACTTCCCTTTCGCGGGTATTCGCTTCTCTTTCGCGGGTATTCGCTTCTCTTTCGTGGGTATTCACTTCTCTTCCGCGGGTATCTCCGCCTTCCGCGGGTATTTGCCTCCCTTCCGCGGGTATTTCCCTCTCTTCCGCGGGTATTTCCCTCCCTTCCGCGGGTATTCGCTTCTCTTCCGCGGGTATTCGCTTCCCTTCCGCGGGTATTCGCTTCTCTTCCGCGAGTATTCGCTTCCCTTTCCTTCCGCGGGTATTCTCTTTCCTTTCGCGGGTATTTCCCTCCCTTCCGCGGGTATTTTCCTCTCTTCCGCGGGTATTTGCCTCTCTTCCGCGGGTATTTGCCTCTCTTCCGCGGGTATTCTCTGCTACCTAGCTCCATAAAAAAAAGCGATTTCTGCATGTATATGCAAAAATCGCTTTTACTTTATTTTATAGCGTCGAATCGTTTATAAGCTACTAACCTTGTAGACCAGTAAGAGTATGTAACGTCCGAAATTTCAACACCGTCTGCCCCTGCATGGATAAATTTATTGTTACCTATATAAATACCCATATGAGAGATACCCTCTTTATACGTATTTTGGAAGAATACTATATCGCCCGCTATCGGATTTTTAACTTGTATTGTATTACTGTAATATCCTTCACTACTGTTTCTTCCAATTTTTAAACCACCTTGATTAAAGGCATAGTAAATAAGGCCACTGCAATCTAGACCTTCAGGTGTGTTGCCACCGTAGACATATGGAGTTCCTACTAATGAATTAGCTACTTCTACTGTTTTCTTATAAACAGCTTGTCCATTAACTGTAGGATCTTTAGATGTTCCTGCACCTGAAGATCCGTTATTATGTACTGTTTCATCCTCGGGTACTGAAGCTACCGAAGATAATTTTAACACTTGTCCAATGTAGATCGTGTCTACCTTAAGTCCATTCCAGTCTTTAATTTCCTTTATTGTCGTATTATATTGCTTAGCGATTTTGGATAAGGAATCGCCTTTAACTACTGTATGGGAAATCGCTGTCGGCTTTGATGGTGTTGTCGGTTTTGTTGTTGATGGATTTGAAGGTTTTACCGTTTCATTAGTAGCTTGTTTTGAAACTTCAAGCTTTTGTGCGACATAAATCATATCATCCTTTAAATTGTTCCAACTTTTTATGTCTTGTACTGATACTTTATGGTTTGAAGCGATTTTAGATAAAGTATCTCCTTTTTGTACGGTATATGTTGCTGCTTCCGCGGTCTGTAGTGCTAAAAAAGAAGTAGCAATAGTACTTAAAGCAAGGATTCTTAATTTTTTTATTTTTTTCATATCAAATTTCCTCCGTTCGTGTTAAAATATTTCCTTGTGTGTCTATCATACTAGATATTTTAGTAATCAGAAATCGGAAAAACTGACTATTTTTCAAACATTTTTTGAATCTTACTGAATCCTACATATTCTGACAAATAATAAGAGTTTGTTTATTGCAAGAATAGTATTCCTATGATAACATACACTTCTGTATTTAAAATTTTTAGAAAGTTTAATCTTTTCAATCTTAAAGGAGTTTTAATTTTTATGAAAAACATTTTGCTTTTCATCAAGGAAAATTTAGCTGTAGGTTTACTATTATTTGCCTTATTTTTAGGCGCCGGAAATATTATCTTTCCCCCATTATTAGGTCAACAAGCTGGTGAACATATAACGACAGCAATGATTGGCTTCTTAATAACAGGTGTTGGGTTACCACTATTAGCCATCGTTGCGATTGCGAAGGCGGGTGGCGATCTACAAATACTAGCAAATCGTGTCGGCCCTACCTTTGGTATTATTTTCACATCAATTGTTTATTTAGCGATTGGACCATTTTTTGCAGTGCCGCGTACGGGTTCTGTATCCTATGAAATTGGGATCGTCCCATTTCTTCCAGAGGGAGTAGCAGATCATTGGGCACCACTTTTCATTACTTCTGTCATATTTTTTGCCTTAATACTATTATTAGCTATTAACCCTTCAAAGCTTGTCGATCGTGTTGGGAAAATTTTAACGCCTGTTCTATTAGGTGTTATTCTATTACTAGCTATTAAAAGCTTTATTTCCCCAATGGGTGAACCAGGGTCAGCTATAGGAAAATACACTACGTCACCATTGACTGAAGGCTTTGTTAAAGGCTATTTAACAATGGATGTACTAAGTGCACTCGTATTCGGAATCGTTATTTTGCAAGCATTGCGTGACATGGGTATGTCAGATACTAAAAAACAAGTCAAAACGACAATTTTCGCAGGAATTATTGCGGCTATTGGCTTATCATTTGTCTACATAGCACTTGGACAAATTGGTAACACTAGTGTTAGTGCAATTGGTGCTTTTGATAATGGTGGTACTATAATTGCGAAGTCAGCTGAAGCTCTTTTTGGTACACTCGGGACTATTATATTATCTGCTACAATTTTACTAGCATGTATATCTACTGCTGTAGGTTTACTGACTGCCAATGCTCAATTTTTCAATAAACTATTTCCTAGTGTTTCGTATAAAACGTTTTTAATAATTTTCACAATATTCAGTGCGGCTATTACAAACGTAGGTCTTGAAACAATTATTAGTGCATCACTACCTGTATTATTAATCATCTATCCGCTAGCGATAGTGTTAATGGTTCTGTCGCTTTTCGATAACTTCTTTAAAGGTGGAAAAATTGTTTACATTTTAGCATTAATTCCTACATTCTTTGTTAGTCTAAATGATGGTTTTAAGGAAATGGATATTACTATTGCACCATATGTAAACATTTTAAAAACTTTACCATTATACGAGCAAAGTATAGCATGGCTTGTACCTGCAATAGTCGGTGCGCTTATCGGCTTGATTATTCATAAACTAACAAAAAAATAAAATCTAATTTATATTAGATAACTAGAATCTGCTTGCTTTTTTGCGAATAAGACTTTAGACAACGACTGTCTATGAATCTTGCATCACTTTACTTTTTCGCAAAAGGGTAGCAGATTCTTTTTTTGTGGGAAATCCCGTCCGTTGCACGAAGGAAAAGAACTATTCATCAGAAGTGGGATTCTTCTATTAAATGAAGAACAAATGTCATCTACAACTTTGGTGAAAGCCCTATTACAGTTATATGGGAAATCATGTATACTATATATTAGAAAAGAGGTGTCCTATGAAAAGAGTATTGTGGTCATTTATATTCGTTCTAAGCTTTTTCATCTTTCCGTTAACAAATGCTTCTGCTGCAAGCAATGAACAACAGCTTGTAAAAGAAATCAAGGGAATTATTGCGGAAAACTATGTTGGAACTATCCATGGAAATTTGCAAAAAGCTAAAACGATTCCTGAAATCATTGAAATGTTAGATCCTTATTCTACATATTTTACGAAAAAGGAATTTGAGGAATTTATCAATAGCATCGATCTATCAACAATTGGGATTGGTGTGATTATCGAAGAACATGAAGATGGCATTCATATTTTACAAGTATTTGAGGGTAGCGGTGCATCAGATGCAGGTGTCGTTGCTGGAGACATTATTACTGTCATTAACGGACAATCCGTTGTAGGAAGCTCCACGCAAGAAGTCTCATCCCTATTAATTGGTGATGAAAATACTAAATTAGGCGTGTCACTCCAACATGCAGATGGTACAACTTCTACTACAACAATTACACGAAAAAAATTCACATTACCGAATGTGGAATCTGCATTACTATTTGGGAATGTTGGATATATTACTATGTCATCCTTCTCAGAAGATGGTGCAGAGCTTGTAAAGAATGCGCTAATTCAGTTAAAACAGCGTGGTGCAACTTCTTTTATCTTGGATTTACAAAACAATGGCGGAGGCTATGTAACAACGGCTCAGGAGATTACAGGGCTTTTCCCAAAAGCAAAAATTGCCTTTTTACTGGAAGAAGCGCATGCCTCTTATAAAGTGCGTGCAGTCAATCAAGACGAAAAATTCCCAGCTGATACACGTATTCTTGTAAACCGCTATAGTGCTAGCGCATCTGAAATGTTAGCAGCAACTTTACAAGATCAGCAATCTGCTATTTTATATGGAGAAACTACGTACGGAAAAGGCTGTATGCAGGGCTTTTTTGAACTGCAGGATGGTAGCTATTTAAAACTTACTATCGGTAATTTTACAGGTCCTTTAGGGAAGACAATTAATGAGGTCGGTGTAAAACCGAACATTCAAACAAAGACTCCCCCTATTTTCCAGGCACATTATGATGCGATCAAAGCACAATATACAAATTATAAAGAACTGGTAAGCTTAAAAAATGTTTCGGATACTAAAAAATTAACAGTGAAAGTCCCTGTTGCACTTTCTTCACAACTGTCTGAGGATAAGGTTCAGCTAATTGCTTTAGGTGCTAATGAAGTGCCTATTACAGCTAAAATAGATGGTCGTTCATTAATTGTAACCCCATCCAAACCTTTATCTCCAGGGCGAGAATATATGCTCCTTGTCCATCCAAAAACACAAAAAGCTAACAAAGTGCAGCAAGGTTTTTATCAGCGTATAACAATCAAAAATTAAAAAATCCCTCTCACCATTTAAGTAGCTTTCCATGACTTAATGTCGGTGAGAGGTTTTTTTCTATTCGTGCATTATTCGTCGTCTCAACTTTGCACTTTTAACTAAAACCACTGACTGAAAAACCAATTAAATACCTTACTGATTCATTGTAAAGCCTCTAAAACGCAAATGTCCTTCACCTCATTGTCTAACCATCTATTTCTATTAACATAGCTCAAAAGTATAGTTAATGGCAAATTTATGTTGGTTTATTTTATGTAATTTCTAACATTTGACCCTTATCTTAATTCTCCAACTTTGTTAAAATAATAGAAGCTTAGGAGGATTAAAACTATGAAAAAACTATCAATGATAACGGTGTTAATGGCACTTGTTAGCTTGCTTATTTGGCAACCCAATATGGCATATGCTGATGAGCTCTCAGGACATATGCATGAAAGTGGTTTACGCTATTTAATTTCCAAAGATGCATTACTGCAAGATGCAAATGGAAGCTATCGTCCAAATGACACTGTCACGCGCGGTGAATTTGCTACTTACATAGCAAAGGCTTTAAACCTTGAGAAAAAAGATAATATTAGTTTCACAGATGTCCCAGATACATATTTGTTTGCAGCAGATATTAAACTCGCTGCTTCTGCTGGGATCATCACCGGTTATACAGATGGTTCATTTAAACCGGATGCCCGTATTTCAAGAGAGCATATGGCAGTTATGCTAATTAGAGCTGTTGATTATCTAAAAATCCCTAAAGGTACGTCATCCATTACTTTTAAGGATAATGCAGCTATTTTTAAAGACTTCCGCCAAGACATTGCGATTGGCGCACAATTAGGGCTTATTAAAGGTAGCTCCAATGGAATGTTTTTACCAAAAGATAATGCCACAATTGGCGAGGCATCTACATTTGTACTACGCTTAATACTTTTAGCGGACGATGTTAAAAATAATGGTGGTAATAATGGTAACAACGGCAATACAGGAAATAACGGTAATAACGGTAACAACGGCAATACAGGAAATAACGGTAATAACGGTAACAACGGCAATACAGGGAACAATGGTGAAACTGGTAATGACAACTCTACTAAGTACATCGTAAAAGAAATTTCAAATGGTAGTCTTGTTGGGAACCAAGGCTTTTCTAGCTTTGACGCTGCTGAAAAAGCATTGTCAAAAAATACACTTGTCATTACGTTAAATGATAAAATTATGAAAATGTCATCTGGTTATGTTGTAACCAATAATTATGTAGCACTTAAATCTGAAACAATTAACGATCAAATCGGTGTTGCTGCTAATACAGAAATGCAGTATTTAAGCAGTGATGCGACACAAGTAAAAGTTAGTTTAGCAGGTCATGTTGGGTATTTAAAACATGCCGATGTCACTTTAATCCCATCTGCTTTAAGTAAAGGTCGTTCTTACTATACAAACGAGAATGGTGAGATTAAACATACTTTATATGATTATAAATCAAATAAATATTCTTCTAGCTATGTGTACGGAAAAGCACCAGACTTCATGAAGCAAGGCGAAAAGTACTTTAGCTGGAATGGCATTAATTTCACAAATGCTAGTGGCTCATCGATAGGTGAAGCTTATAATTACTATCAATTTTTACCTGCACGTGCGAAAACTCAATATACAGCAGAGGAACTAGATAATTACATTTTGCAAAAGTTAGCTGAGCTTGAAAGTTCAGGGGCTAGTCTTTATAAGAATGCGACTAAAAAAAGTAAGTTAATCGGTTTAGGGAAAGTTTTAAAAGAAGTCGAAGCAAATGATCAAATTAACGCCATGCTTATTTTATCGCTTGCCCAGCATGAGAGTGCATATGGTATGAGTCCCCATGCTCAAGATCTCAACAACTTATTTGGTTTATATGTATATGATACGAATCCACTAAATAAAAAGTTTGATAGTGTAGTGGACAATATTAATGAACTTGTTGATAAGTTCTTGCAGCCAAATTACATTACACCAGGCGGTCCTTACACAAATGGTGCAGTGATTGGCTCTAAGGAAGTCGGATTTAACGTGAAGTATGCCTCTGATCCATTTTGGGGTTCTAAAATTGCTGGACACTACTACCGTAACGAAAAAGCTTTAGGCTTTAAAGATGCAAAAAATCCATACAAAATTGGCCGTACGACAACAGCTGGTCTAAATGTTCGTCCAGATGCATCAACAAGTCAAAGTCCACTTTACACATTTAATAAAAGCGGTATGCCCGTTATTGTAACCGATACAAATGTTAATGGTTGGTATGAGGTACTTTCTGATAAACCCCAAGCAC
The DNA here is from genome assembly GCF_042267565.1 of Lysinibacillus sp. NPDC056232. Lineage (NCBI taxonomy): Bacteria > Bacillati > Bacillota > Bacilli > Caryophanales > Bacillaceae > Lysinibacillus > Lysinibacillus sp. NPDC056232. Next base: position 31,136 of record NZ_JBHJTF010000009.1, read on the forward strand.
AACCAGCTTACATCAATAAAGAGTATGTTAAGTTCATTAATACCGTGAAGTAGCAAATAAAGGCTGTCTCCGATTATTTTCGGGGCAGCCTTTTTCATGTTGCGAAAATCAGCGAGCTGTACCAAAATCGATGGCTAAATCAATTATGCGAGCACTTCTTTCTCCTACCTGATCAATTTTCCAGCAGACCTAATCTCTTCTTTCTCCTACCTGATCAGTTTTCCGATAGACCCGAGCTCTTCTTTCTCTCCTACCTGATCCGTTCTACTGCAAACCCATGCACTTCTTTCCCCTACCTGATCCGTTCTACTGTAAACCCGAGCAGTTACCTAACCTAATCGAGCTTTTGAAACAGCCCTCTTCAAAGCCTCAAATTAAATTTATTTATCTATGCATAAGAACCTGCATTCAAACATAAAAATAATCAGTGGACAAACAATAGAATTGATCAGGATAAAGACTACCCGCCCTTCCTTTCCTTAACAATAGAAAAACTGTCCCAAAAGTGAGTCAATCACCTTTGAGACAGTTTCTATGTTTATCAACTAAACTATTGTTTTTTGTAATATTGCTCAATTCCATTATAGATAGAATCTGCAAATTTATTTACGGATTCATCGTTTGTCATTTTTTGGCGATCCTCGGTATTTGTTAAAAAGCCGAGCTCGACTAAAATTGACGGAATGCTCATATTATTAATTACGTAGTATGGAAATTTTTTAACGCCACGATTCTTCATATTTAAATTGGTTACAATTTGACTATTTACAAAAGTGGCTAAATCAATATCCTCCTGATACATATCACCTGGCGATTCAGAATAATATGTTTCAGTACCTGATGCTGATGTACTAGTAGCAGAGTTTACATGCACACTCACGAAAATCTCGCCATAGTTTGCATTCGTAAAGTCTACTCGACCTTGTAAGGTAGGATACGTATCACCAGTACGAGTCATGTACACTTTTGCGCCAGCATTCTCAAGCTTTTGCTTAACAAGTGTGCTCACTTTTAATGTAATGTTCTTTTCAGAGAAAGAACCTAGTACTGTCCCTGGATCCTTACCACCATGACCTGGGTCTAGGATAATAATACGATTTTGCAACGGTTTGCCATTTTGATTTAATAATTTTAAATAAGATTTATGGACATAACCTGCTTTACCATTGTATTCGATTTTTGCCCAATAACCATTAATGTCGTTAACTTTAACAGAGTCGCCCTTGTTAAGCTTAAATAGTACTGTAGAAGTTGCATTTGCTTCACTACGTACATTTAGGTTTCCAACAGTTGCTCGTCCTATTACATCACCTGAAGCTGTAGGTGGAGTTGGAGGTGGAGTTGGATCAGGTTGTTCTTCTTTACCTGTTTCTGTTGTGCTGTTCGCTACAATATATCCTGGTAAACCATTTACTTGCGTTAAATGATAGCCGCCAGTAGTTTTGTAAACTGGTAATTTTTCATTTGCTTTAATAGTTTGAATGATTTTTGATGAAGAAGTTGGTTTAACATATAAGTTAATAGCACCTTTAGATGCCACTTCTTTTTGGACAGACCCTAAGTCATTGCCATCTGCATCTAAAAATTGTGCATAATCTTTATAAACATAAGCAAATGCACCTTTATATGTTACCTTTAGCCATTTGCCCTGAACTTCATAAACTGATAGTTTGCCGCCTTTATTGACTGTACCAACAATGTTAGTATTTAATGAACTATCCGGTGTTTTGCGGATATTTAGACCATCTGTCGACACTTTGACTAGCCCAATAACCTCTTTTGTATCAGGTACAGATGTCCCTTTAACAGGTAGCTCTAAACGATATTTCTCATTTTTCGCACGTGCTACAAATAATGAAAAGTGTGCACGTGTAACCGTATTATTTGGTAAATAATTTTTACCATTTCCATTTGTAATACCATTATAGTAAATTGTATTTACATATTTAACGTAAGGGTGTGTAATACCTACGTCAGTAAATGGTGAATCTAAGTTTTCATATTCACTTGTGTCCAAGTTAAATGCCTTTGTTAGTACATAACTCATTTCATCACGAGTTATAGCCTTTTTTGGTAAGAACTTGCCTTGTGTGTTCGTTGAAAAGAATCCTAATTGCACAGCTCGTTCGATATAACCTGACATTTCAGTGCCTACTGTTACATCAGAAAAACTTGATTTGTTTACAACTAATGGTTTATTACCAGAGGCAACGACAACCATTTTTGCCACTTGTTCACGTGTCACAGACTCATTTGGGCCAAAGACTCTTTTCCCATTTACAAAATATCCTTGGATAACACCCAAATTTACTAAATAATTGATTTCTTCATAAGCTTCGTGATTTTTGGAGATATCTGCAAATGTTACATTTGTAGTTGTATCTGCCATTACACTTTCACTATGTATAGTAAACATAGAAGCTGAAATGAATAAGACGCACAAAATAAGACTAATTTTTTTAAGATTCAATGTCTTATTTCCTCCCTTCCTGTTCTCTTAAGTATTCATTTTAACAAAATTAACTAAATAAATCATCATACGACAGCACTTTTTAAGTTTATTTTTCCAATCACTTCCTTTTCAATGAAATTATCATAAAAATAGAAGAGTCTGCAATTGCAAACTCTCCTCTAATTATAAGCTATTTTAAAAGATCTTTTCTTGCAATCAATGCATCTATGAAAATATTATCTAGATTGTAATCTTTCAATAAACATTTTTAGTTCTTTGATTTTTAGTAATTCATCCATACCAAAGCTGCCATTGCCATCCCCATTTGTAACACCGTTAGATGCAAGAATAGAAACATATTGATTAGCCCAGCTATCTTGTGGTACATCACTAAATGTTACTTCTTGACCAGCATTCTCAAGTCCGAAAGCAATAACTAATACTTTCGCAATTTGTGCACGAGTAATTGGTGATGATGGATTGAATTTACCATTCGCATCGCCTTCAAAAATACCTAATTTTGCAACAGCTGCAATAGCACCTGCATGCTCATATGTTGGTTTTACATCGATAAAATCACTATTTTTGTTAGATGTATCTAAGTTTAAAGCTTTTGCAATTTGTGAAGCAGCTTCAGCACGTGAAGCATATACTGTAAAATCAACTGCTACTTTCTTTACTTCAGCTTGTTGTTCTGCATCAAATGTAGCAACACGTTTTGCACCTACGTAACGAGAACCCCAATAATATGGATCGTTTACGTTCGAATAACTAACACCTTGATTAGTTTGAGAGTGGATCATTTTACCGTCACCTATGTATATAGATACATGTGAGATACCTCTGCCACTTGTGTTGAAAAATAGTAAATCTCCAACTTGAAGATCACTTTTAGCTACTGCTGTCCCTTGTTGGTATTGTGCGCCTGACGTACGGTTTAATGTGATGCCTAAATCTGCAAATACTTGAGAAGTAAAGCCAGAGCAATCAAAACCGCTTGTAGTTGTGCCACCATATTTATATGGAATGCCTAAATATTTAGAAGCTGTGTCAGTGACTTCTGTTTTAGTCGCTGCTTCAGCTGAATCGATATGAGTTGTTGAAAATAACATGAAAGATGCAAAAATCGGTAATAACCATTTTTTATTCATACTTTTGTTATACCCCCTCTAAACTTTTTTGCCTATAAATAGACTATCATAAAAGGTGGTATTTTAATTTTTCAATTGTGTAACGATTTTAGAAATAATAAAAACGCTGATATACCAACGTTTCTTGGCTTTATCAGCGTAAAAATGGAAAAAATTTAATGGTTTTTTCTAACATCTGTAACGTAAATGTAACATTAGCAACTCTTTGTTACATAACCAATTATTGACTCGAAAACAGTTGAACCCAATAATAATTTCCTTTGCTATCTTGTGTAACCGCAACACCTGTATTTGTATAATGCTCTTTCATAATATTATCTCGATGGTCAGGAGAAGCCATCCATCCTTTTACAACTGTTTCCGGCGATTTGAAATATCTTGCAATATTCTCTCCAAAGCTCGTATAGGAATAATCAAATAATGTCGCTAAATCCCAAGGGGCGCCGTAATAAGGAGAAATGTGCTCAAAATAATTACGTTTAACCATGTCCTGCGCTTTTATAATAGCGATTTGTGTCAGTTTCGAATCATATTCAACAGGCGCTAGCTGATTCTTTTCCCTTTCCACATTGATTAACCGAATGACTTCTTTTGACCAAGCTGTTGAAAGATTTATTGTTGGTATATAATCTTTTGCTAAATAATCATAAGCTACTTCAAGCTTCTTTACTTTTTGCTGAAAATTTAGGCTACGTTCAACAAAAACTGCTACTTGTGCCCGTGTCACTAATTTGTTGGGTGCAAAATGCTTAGCATCTATTCCGCCAATAATTCCTATGTCTGTTAGTGATTCGATATAGTCTTTTGCCCAGTGTGTTGGAGGAACATCATCAAATTTACTTTTATTTTTACCATCCACTTTAACCTGATAGGCTAGTGCTAGCATTTTTGCAACTTCCATACGCTTTAAAGGCTCACTTGGATGAAAGGCATCACTATTTTGTATAACACCTAATTCTACAAGTTTCTGAATTTCTTTGTAATAAGGATGTGAAGCAGGAACATCTTTAAAGTGTAATGAAATCGAAGTATCTGAGTTTGTTTGAATAGACCGAGCAATTGCAGATGCCGCCTCTGCCCTCGTAATCGCTTGCTCCGGCTTAAACGTATTGTCTGTATATGTAGTCATATATTGCTTCGATAGCATATGTTGAATCGACGAACTTGCCCAGTATGAACTAGACACATCAACAGCTATGAAGGATGCCGCTTCTGCCTTACTAATCCCAGATAAATTTCCAATAGTTGTAGCTAGTAATACAATTGAAAGTACCACTATACTGATCACCCTTTTAAACATGGCTACCTCCTATATTAATATTATTTAAATGAATACCCCTCAAAACATTATAGTAAACCTCCCTATTACATACGATTTCTTGATTGATAAAGTTTCACTTTTTTTGGGAATTTCACAGGCTATAACTTTATAAATTTGTTTTATATAGTATAGAAGGAGTTTCCCCAAAATATGCATGGGAAAACTCCTCCTTTCTAATACTAATCAAGCATTTTTAGATATTCTTCTAAAATGCGGTAGTTATATACTAAATCCTGCTGCTCCAGCGTAAGTGAGCTATATAGTTTTTGAGCAGCTAACACCTTTTTCTCGAATGACGCGTTGTCTGGATCAATAACAGAGATAGCCTGAACTACTTTTAGAACAGCCTCTACATCCTTTTCAGCTTTCTTTAATACATCATCATTGATGACTTGTCCTCTTAGTTTTGAATCTAAAGCTTTATAGGCTGCGACTGCATTCGCTACATCTTCTAAATACGTTGAAGAGGTTGGTGAGAGGCCGGCAATTAGTTCAACGACTTTCTTTACATCGGCCATACTTTTCTCCGCTTCTAACAAAATCGAATAATTCGTAATCCTTTGCTTATCTGTCGTATTTAAGCTATCGTACTCTTTTCGTACTGCTTCCACCATACCAAAGTAAAATTTGTCCTTTGGATTTAAACTTGCAATGCTCTTATATACTTTTATTACGCTATCTAATGATAATAATAGATCGTCATTATAGACGTATCGTCTTTGTTCGGCATTTAGCTTATCGTAGGCTTTTAAGATCTTTTGATATTGACTATTCATGTCTTTAGCAGTAAGTAGTCGATCAATATCCTCCACAACACTAATAACAGGCTTTAAAAGCTTCTCTTGATCTTGTAACACTTTGTAATTTTGTACGGCTCTTTGTTGGTCCTTTGGCAAAGCGTTATAAGCTGCACGAATTTCCTGAATACGTTTCACATATTGCTTCGGATCAACAGACGGTAAATCATTAATCATCTGCATGACATTACCAGCACCTAGAATGCTTGTTTCTGCTGCTTGTAATAAGTAATAGTTTGTTACATATTGCTTCTTATCTGGCGCTAGCGCATCATAAAGCGAACGTGCTCGAGATGTATCCTCAAGATATGTACTACTTGAAGATTTCAGTTTACTAATTAATTCAATCACCTTTGATACGGGCTCATAAGTTTGTAGAATATCAATATTAGTAACATATTTTTTCTGATCTTTATTTAAATTATCATACGCCTTACGCGCAGAATTGACCTTGCTGACAAAATTATTGGATTCCGGATCCAAATTATTAATTTGCAGCATCACATTTAAAATAGGTTTTACTTCTTTTTCACGTGCTGTTAAATCTTTAATATTTGTAACTAACTTCTTTTGATTTGGAGTTAGCTGATCATACGCTACACGTGCATTCAGGAGTTTCGTTAAATAGTCGCCATCTTGTTGTTTCGTTAAATCAATAAGCTCAACAACTTTATGTGCTACTCCTTGCTCATTTTCTGCCGCTACAAGTGCATCATAATTAATAATCACTTGTTGCTTCTCTGGAGGTAGTGCATCATACAACTCACGTGCTGTTTTCATATCTTGGTAGAATGTCTTGCTTGATGGCTTTAATGTTGCAATGAGGCCAATCAATGAAGCCACATCTTCAACAGCAGTTAGATTCGCATAGTTCGTTACACGTTTTTGCGATACTTCATCCAGTGCATTATAAGCCTTACGCGCAGCGAGTACTTTTTTCGTATAATCCTTACTTGTTGGATTTAAGGCATCGATCATTTGAATAACCTTGATAACCGCTTTATTATTTTTTTCGTAATTGGTTAAGGTTTTTGCCTGCTCCACTAGTTTCTTCGCATTTTTATCCATTGTTTTGTACTCTGCAGATAATGCAGCTACCTTCGCCACAAAAGTATCTGGATGTTCATTCGCTAATGCTATGACACGATCATCAAATGCCTTGGCAGTATCGATATAGCCCTGTGCTTTTGCTAATTCACCACTATTGACTACTTGCGATTTAAGGTCTACAGCCAAATTATTAAACGCACTATTTGCTTTCGCGACATTGTCTTTATATGTCTTTTGGGATGGATTTAAGGCATTTATTTGAACAATCACTTCTGTTACAGCGACCTTATCTTTTAAATCCTTATGATTTCTGACATACCCTTGTTTTGTCTCGTCCAACTTTGCGTAAGCTGTATAAGCAGATTTCGCTTTTGAAATATAACTTTTAGATGTTGGATCTAACTTTTCAAATTGATCAATAACATTTACGACAGCCTTATGTGATTTCTCTAAATCTGTTAGGATTTTAATGTTTGTCACACGACTTTTAGCTGCCGATGAAAGTGCATTATAGTCGGAGCGTGCTTTTAGCATATCTACTACTAGATTATTAGAGGTTTTTAATTTATCAATTTCACTGATAACGTCTAGTACTGCTTTTTCTTCATTCTCAAGAGCGTTCAATTTGCTCGTTAGCTTTTCTTTAATTTCATTAAGCACCGCTTCATCTTCGCTACCCGCAGCATTTAATGCAGCAACATCTTTCTGTAATGATGTTATTTGTGCATTATAATCTTTCATAGACGAGCTTAGTGCATTTACCTTTTTCGATACATCAGCGAATGAGAACAATAGCTCTAGTCTACTTTTATTTTTCACTAGTTCTTTTTCATTGACTCCAAGCTTATCGAAGGCAGTCTGGGCAGCAAATGTTTTGCTTTCAAAAGTAGAAGATTTCGGATCTATGGCAACGATTAATTTATCCACACTTAAAGACGCACTATAAATCTTTTCCCAATTTGTTAACTCAGCTAGATTGTTGACGATTTTTTTCACATTTGCCGCATTAATCGTTGATCCATTTAAGGCAGGAGGTGTATTATAGGCGGCACGTGCAGCAATAATGGCCGCCACTTTGTCTGTGTCACCTTTAATTTTAGTAATCAGCCCTTCAATCTCTTTTGCAGAAGCAATATTAGCTGCAGCTACTTCAAGATCCGCTCCATTTTTTACATACCCTTTATTAATCGATAAATTATCGTAAGAGGCTTTTAATGTATCTACCTCAGTACGATAAGAAGCATCACTCGAAATGCGTAAAGCTGTAATTTGCTTAGAAATATCTGCTGCCTCTTTAAAAGGCTGTAAATCTTGATAATTCGTCACTAATTTCTGTGAATCTACATCTAATTTAGTATAAGCTGTTTCAATAGCCGTCACTGCACTGATATAACTCGTTGCCGAAGTAAAGTCTGCTGGCTGCTTTGCCTTTAACTGTGTTATGCTCAGCACTACCTTATTAGCCGAAGACATATTTGTTAATGCATCGGTATACTTTTTATAAGGTGTTTCAGAATCGTTATTTGGATTATAGGCTACGACTACTTTCTTTTGATCCGCTGTTAGTGCATTATATTCTGTTGTAACAGCTTCTACTGCTTTAGCAATCTCTAAAGGATCTACTGATGTTTGCTTCAAAATCATAACTAAAGCATCCAATTTGGTAGTGGCTTTCTCTGCTTCCGTTGCATCAACCACTAATTTTTTTAGCCGATCAATATCTGCACCCTTTGTTTTAAAATAGGCATTGTGTTCTGCTTCAGTATAGCCATATTGTAAGGATGTACCGCGAATTGTAGAGGCAATATCGCTAGCTTTAACAAGAGCGATTCCCACTGCTTTGCCAAAAGCATCTTGGACACTTAAATAAGAGGAATCACCAGCTTCTTTACTACCTAAAAATGTTTTAAAATTATTATCTTCAGTTGTCACATCATTTATAAATGACTTACTTGTATACGTTATTGCACTAATGTTATTCCCTATTTCCTTTAATTTGCCTAATAGTCGGCGTTGCTCGACAACATAGTCATACTTCGCTTGAATAAAAACAATCTCATCGCTAGTAAAACCAAAAGTTCCTAGATTTGCTACATCACCTTTTGCAATAACCATTTCATCCGCTGTCGAATTCTCGGAAAGCTTCGCAAATTGTGCTATCATTTGTTCTTTTGTCGTTGCGGCAGCTACTCCGTTAACGTTGGCAACTTGCTCTGTTTGAGTTGATACGCGAGACTGTGCATCATTTTCCTGCGCATTCGCTATAGCCGTAGGTGCCAGTAATAGACTCGTAATGACTCCTGCCGTCAATTTTCGATTCAATCGAACCACCCTTTCATTTTTCGATTCATTACTTTAATATCGGTGTAATCCATGTGATTTCAAGCCATTATTTACAAAATTAAGCGTATCAAAAGTTTTTTCATAATAACTAGATAGAAATACAGGAAGTTTTTTCTATTATACTATACAATAGTTTTATATGATGTTTTTCATCAATCGACATGTAGTTTCATAAAGTGTTTTTTTTACAAATTTTTTGGAAAAAAACAGCTATTTTTATATGTCAATATCGTTTAACAAGGTGTATACTACAACTTTGATATTTACTATTTTGGAAGAGAGGAAACTGTATATGTTTTACCGTTATAAATTTTGGCATAGCTTAAAAAATCCAACCTACTTTACTAAGATTGTAGAAGAAGGTGAGATTATTGGATACAAAAGACGTTCGTTGACGGTTTTCATCTTATTCATTCTGTTATTCACTGCACGTGAGTATTGGGGGATGGGTACTGAAACTTTAACGACATTGTTCGCAATGGATTTACATAATGAATACTACGTGGCTCGTTACCTTTCGATGCTTGGTGCCATTTTGTGGGCTATTGTCTATTTTTGCTTCCATTATTACGGTGTTACCTACCTTTTACATCTATTAACGGACATCCCCTATACATGGATTAAAAAAGTCCAATTATATGTTGTCACATTTTTATTAATCGAAAAAACAATATTATTTGCTGTTTTCTACTTAACTGGCTATACAACACTCTTTTCATTCTTTTCATTAGCGCCCCTTGCATTGCAGGTGATGAATACGGATTACGTCTTATTTACGCTCAATCAATTGACAGTGGCGACGATGCTAACAATTGTTGTACAGTACACATTCCTTTCTAAATGGGAGGAAGAGGCGAGTAGAAAACTATTAGTCGTAAAAATTATTGGTATACAACTATTTATGGCCTTATTTGTCGGTCTGATTAGTGTATTACCAATTAAAGAATGGATTACTAGGGGGTTAGGATAATGGCATTTTTCAAATCAAAGCCTTGGACAAGCTTGACCATCGTGTTGACAATGCTATTAGTCGGCGTAAATGCTTATTTTGTCTTTAAAGACGATAGCAAAATTACACGATCCTACTTTATCGATGAATTTCAAAAAGCCTATAAAGGTACAAATACAGAGCGTGTTAATAAGGAAACGATTGTTGCTCCAGCTGAAACATACACGCTTACAGCTGATGCAACAAGCTTATCTGCGGTGAATGCAAAGCGTGGCCAAAAAGTAACGCCTAATGATGTACTGGCTACCTATAAAACAGAAGAAGTTGATAATGAAGTAACAAAGCTTGAGGCAGAACGTACAGCCTATGAAAATGAACGAAATGATTTAGAAGATGCGCTCTCTCAAATCGAAAATGATTATGATGATGCTGATCCGAAAAGCTCCGTCAATACGGACCAAATAAACGGCACATTATCTGTCACACTAAAATTGGAGCTAGGACAGCAAAGTTCACCATCAACAGCAGTGGCCCTGTTGAATCGACATATTGCCGAGACAGATCGTCAAATTGCGCTACTCGATGCACAAATTGAACAAATACAAGCTCGCCAAGGTGTCGTTAGCCCAGTGGACGGTGTTATTGCAGCCGTTAAAGAGGAAGCTGGGACAGTCACATTTGAAATCTATTCTACTGAAAAAACAATGCTTGCCTATTTATCAGAGGATGAATGGCAAAAAGTATCGGAAGGTCAAACCGTTGATTTTAAAGTAAAACATTTGAAAGATTCCTTATCTGGCACTGTACTTGAAAAACAAACGATTGCTACAGATGATTCTTCTATTTGGGGGAATGAACTTGCAAAAACAACAGCTTTACCTCAACCAACGAATTATGAAGTAGTGTTGCAACAAGATGATGCAATGGAGGACATTCCATTTTCGACTACTGGCAAAGCCTCTATTATTGTCAACGAAGCATCTGATTCTTATAAAATAGATAAATCGTGGGTGCATGCTACTAAAAAGAAAGGTAAAAAAATATACATTGTTGGACAGGATGGAAAAATTGCGTTAAAAGATATTCATGTTAACTTTAAAACTGCACAGTCAGCTATTTTTACTGACAGCTTAGATAAAGGAACGCCTATGCTATCCGATAAACAACGTAATCTTTCAGCCTATGCCTTCCGTACAATGCCTATCGAAAAAATCCAATGGAAACATTTCAAGGAATTAGATTGGAAACACTATATTAAATATATTGTTTTCTAATATGTATTTTTGAGTCTTATATAGTAAAAATCCGCTTCAATTTCTGTGAGCAAGAACAGAGCAGCAACAGTTTGCTCTCCTCACAGAAATCTAAGCGGATTTTTTCATTGGTCATTATAAAACGAAAAATAACTTATTAAATAAAGTATGACTTTTCGGCAAAAGTAGGGGTTGATTTCCGTTCCGACTGGGCGCTTTCCTGGGGGCGTCCAGTCTCCACAATCAACTTATCCACATGACATACGTTTTAACAAAATGGCATCCAACTTTTAAGTTTTATCGGAACGCTTTTACATTTTATCGCCCAACTTTTGAATTTTATCGACTAACTTTCACGTTTTATCACCCAACTTTTGAATTTTATCGACTAACTTTTACGTTTTATCACCCAACTTTTAATTTTTATCGACATCCACCTGCCAAGAGCAAAAAAAGATTCACACACAAAACTGTGCGTGAATCTTTTTACTTTATTATGTCGCCCAGTCTCCACTCCAATCAACTAGTTCACTTAGCGAGTATCTCCTAGTTTATAGTAATAATAGCTCAGCAATGAATGTTTTATGTGCAGAAGCGAAGCGTCAGCCGCAAATGCTTTTAAATGCTAGAACATTGCAAAATGACAAAACCCTGTAGTTTCAATCCTACAGGGTTTTGTCATATGTGCTTTTATTATTTTAATGATAAGCATCTATTCAAGAAGCTTGAGAATTGTGCACGCGTAATTTGTGTGTCTGGTCTGAATGTATTATCTGGGAAGCCGCCTGTTAAGTTATTTGCTACAAGCGCTTGGATATCGCTATACGCCCAATGCGTCGATTTAACATCTGTAAAGTTTACTTTACTTGAGCCTGTTAATTTATAAGCTCTTGTTAAAATCGCCGACATTTCGGCACGTGAAAGCTGTCCGTTCGGGTTGAACTTCCCTACTTCTTGCCCTTTAATAATCCCAGCTTGCTCTACAGCAGCAATGGCACTGTATGCATAATGGTCCTTGCTGACATCTTTAAAGCTTGGAGCCTTCGTTGTTGTTAAATTGAGAGCCCTTGCAATAATAGTCGCTGCCTCTGCACGTGTAATGGACGCTTCTGGTTTAAATGTTCCATTCTCGTATCCTTTTATAAGAGATTTATTATACAAACTTTGGATATCTGAAAAAGCCCAATAACCTTTCGCTACATCTGTGTAGACTAATTCCTCATGATTGTCTTGATACACAGCCTGTAATTGATCGAAATACAGTTGACCTTTCTTTTGAAGAGAGGCTGTAGGCTGTGCAACGTATAATCGTTCGAATTTCAATGGTAGTGTAACATCATTTGGGATTTTCGCAGTGACATACTTCCAACCATTCCAGTCCATACCGCCTTGGCTAGTGAAATCAATTGTCTGCTTTGCTCCTGAACCATCTACAAGCACTCCACGAAGCCATTGCTTTCCAGCATCTCCAAATACCCAAACGCCTATGTTATTTGGTTTTCCAGTAATAGGAATCGGTGATTTAGCTACCATATAAGCTGCTTTCGTATCGGATCCTGCTGTTGTAAAATCGTAATTTAACTTTAAGCTAGCAGTTCCCTGTCTAGCATAGTCTTTAGAATTTGTGATGGAAGCATTTGCTTTCGCAACTTCCACTGTCCATGATGAAGCATTATCAAAGCTATCTAGTAAAATAGGTTTTTCTTGTGATAAATCTACAACTTTCACAGTTGTGGATGTTCGCACACCATCATACTCACCGATAATTTTGCCTTCCCCTTTTTGCGTAGCTGTAAAGGTTGCACCGTTCATCTCACCGATATTGCCTTCAACCGACCAGTTCATCTTAGATGGGTTGATGGTCATAGGATTTAAGTATTGATCGTAAGCACTAGCCACTTTCATATCAACGGATGAACCTTTCATGACTTGGTTCACATTGTTTAACGTAATGGATTTTGCTTTCCCTGGTGGCGCTGTATTGACAACCTGTAAAATGGCTGATACACGACGCTCACCACCATCTGAAGGAACGTTCACAAGGTTCGCAAAATAGCCGCCCGGATTTCGAACAACCATCGCTGTAGAGCCGCCTCCATCAAGGTTAATGGCCGAAGTAGCACCCATTGAGATTAAATGCGAAGCTAACTCTGTTAAATTAGCGCCATTACTATGACCACTTAATCTACCATCTACTGTAACAACAAACACTTTTGTACCAGTTGCATCTACTGCTACCGCAGTACGAGGACTGCGCGCTGAAGCGAATCCAGAATTCGTTGGCATAGAAATGTCTACCTTACCATTATTCACTAACATAGGTCCTGCAGCTAAAATAAATTGAGCGTCCATCCATTTTTCATCAATAGATAGATTCACATCAATGTTTGTCCCTGCAGTAATTTGGCTTAGTTCAGTTGCCAGCTCTTTATTTTGCACCGAAATAACAAAGCCATCAGATGGTACTGTTGAATTCCCTTCTGCACCATACGCCGTTACCTTTGAAACCGTCCCTGAAAGGCGATCTCCGAAATGTAATACTTTCATATCTTGACTAGCATTTGAGACAACAATTTCTACACCCCAATTATTTGACCCTGTTGTTTTTTTATCAGGTGTGTATAATACTGTTTTATCAGTCGTTCTTTCTGTATTGATAAGATCAATCGGATAACTTTTACCATTTACTTGAAAGGATAGATTCGTAGAATAATAGTCTGCGATCGCCTTCCCTGATTTGGATACACCAAAAGCAACAGGCTTTTGTGTTGGACTTTCATATGTATCTCCCAAAATACCATAGTTAATAATTTCATTCTTTTCAGCTAACAAGTTGGCAGGCATACCATTTCCTAGGAAATACGAAGCATTGACAGCCCCAACAACACGATGTCCATCATATGTGTTTTGCTTCGCCATATTCGTTGTTGTTTGAAGTGAGTTAATAGGTTTTGGTACACCGACTTCAAGTTTTGTATATGTATTAGTTAAATTAACATCTAAAACATTGACAAACTCACGAATAGAATTAGAACTATAGGTTTGCTGTATATGTGTTACTTGTGGCGATACTTCTTTCTTTTCTTCTTTTATTTTATTATCAAAAACAGCTGCATTTGCAACACTTGGATTTACTGCTAGCATTAAAACGAAACAGACTACAACAATTGTTACTAGTTTTTTTGCCAATTTTTTCACTCCGAATCAAAAAGTATGGCACGAAGTCATGTTGTGAAACACAATCGTGCCAGGGACTTCATTTATTTTGTTTCTACATAAATTGCTACTGGAAGGTTTACTCCGCCGGCATGCATGAATTCTAACTCAAGCGTTTCTGATGAACCCTTCATCTTGTAATCCGGTAATTCAACATATTCTGTACCTACTCTCAATGTAGGCACTAGATACACTTTGCCATTGACCTTTACTGCACCACTATATATGCCGCCTCGACCAGCTAATTTAAGCTTGATCGTTTTTGCCTTTCCAGTTTGATTAACAAGTGGAAGCGTCACCTTATAGTTCATTCCGAAATGACCAGGATTCCCTATTGCACCATTGATTTGTGAAAGTGAATTTTCTGTTGTTAGGAAATGGTCTGTACTACCATTTGAAATGTTATAGCCTACTTCTGGTGAATCTACTGAATAAGCAGGAAGATCTGCTAGAATAGTAGAGCTCGTCCAGGCACCTCTCGGATGCTTCGCAGATACATCAATCGGAACAGGATCTGATAAAATGCTTGTTAAATTACTATTACTCTTTGTTAATACTGTGCGAATCGTATACGCTGGAGTCCCACCATTGACAACTTGAATATCTAGATCATGTAAAAATCCAATGATATAGTCATTGAGCAAATCATAGGATTCGATCACCTTTGTTTCTCCTGGTGCGATGACAATCCCTTTACTACTAGATTTTTTAAGCTTATCATTTAACGTTGCATCCGCAATGGTTAAACCAATATCATGGCCAACCCAGCTATTCCCCGTTTGTTGGCTAGTCCCTTTGGAGTCGATTACTTCGATGCTTTCCGTACTAGAAGTATTTTGAACGGTAATACCGATTTGTACATCTGTCCCTAGCGTATTGTAATGCCAGCCAAATACTCGATGTTTATTTGCAGCTGATGTTGCTTTCACTTGATATTGGGCAAGTGTAGCATTAGATTTAGGAATCAGCTTGTTCGTTAACGTTTCTGGATTATCACTAATCAACAAATCACGATCTCCTTCTAAACGAGCAGAAGGAACAATCCCAGGCTTTGAAGTAGCACCATAAGATTTTTCAAGGAAGGAGCTTGTATACATATATTGATAGACATAAAGATACAATTCTCTTTTATCTTCAATATAACGTAAATTTCCACCTAAAGCGTTGACAACAAAACTAATAGGAACATACATTTTCCCATTTTGCATAAATGGTTTCCCTTCCATTGTCACAACTTCATCATTTACTAGAACTTGGTTACTATTTTCCTTGAAAAGAAAGCTCATTCCCGCAATTTGCAATTCAAACGATTGATCAGGTAACAACGTGCCAGAAGAATCTTCTAAGTTTTCATATATATAATTAGCCGGAATATAGGATCTCGATTGCTTTATGATAATTGGATCCTCCATCACAATGCGTTGGTTATTAATATGTAAAATATATGGGTCCCCTTGAGGTTTCCCTGGCGTCTCATCTGTTAAGGAAATATCAACAGTTTGTGTAGTAGGATTCCAGTTCACGTTACCACCAAAATTTTCACTGACGAAACGCAATGGCATGTACGTGCGATCCTTATACATAAATGGTGCAACAACCATTGGCACCTTTTGTCCATCCACTAAAGCTGTCTTTGAATTGATTGTTAAATTAACTGACTTGTCATTTCGAATGGCTGACGCAGTAAGTGTTTCTTTCTTCCAGTCCACACTGGCACCAACCGCCTCATACAAAGCTCTCATAGGTAAAAAAAGATAATCAGATTTATTTAAAACCGGATCATTCACTTTGAGAGTCTCACCATTAATATTAATAGAAACATTATTTTTCACGTGAATCTTGTCACTAGCAGCTGATGCAGAGGCTTGTCCAGGCAATATCGTAGCCAAAGCTACTGCGGTAATCATAC
Source organism: Lysinibacillus sp. NPDC056232 (assembly GCF_042267565.1). NCBI lineage: Bacteria > Bacillati > Bacillota > Bacilli > Caryophanales > Bacillaceae > Lysinibacillus > Lysinibacillus sp. NPDC056232. Next base: position 47,577 of record NZ_JBHJTF010000009.1, read on the forward strand.
ATGAAGTCTTAAATTTACTAAACATCTTAAACACCTTTTTCCATAATTAATCTATAGAACATCTTAACATGAAAAAAGTCCAGAAAGTGGTGCTGGTATCGAAAAAAGTCGAATTAGGTACTGGCACCTAAACCCTATACCTGCAAAAGTTGCATGGAAATCTTAGGATTTTCCAAGGCTCTGTGAACTTCTTCTTTCAATCTCTTACCAATTAAAGCAAAAGCACCAAATGAAAAATGGAATATGAACATTACGGAGTTTAAATTATTTGGAGAAAAGCTTAAATGGTGAAATCATTACGTATACGATTGGTTCTCGCCCAATGTATTCGTTTCGTAGATGTTAGAAAAGGCTTTTAATTAAAACGAAAGATAGTACAACAATTGCTACTAGTTTTCTTATTTCTTCATTTAAAAGTCTGGCACGAAGATGTTGTAAAAAACAGATTCGTGCCAGGGACTTCATTTATTTTGTTTCTACATAAATAGCTACCGGAAGATTTACGCCACCTGCATGGATTAATTCTAATTCAATCTTATCAGATGAACCCTTCATCTTGTATTCAAATTCAACATATTCTGAACTTGTTCGCAACGCAGGCACTAAGTACACTTTGCCATTGAACTTCACTGCTCCACTATATAAGCCACCTCGACCAGTTAACTTAACCTTGATCGTTTTTGTCTTTCCTGAATCATTTACAAGTGGAATCGATACCTTATAGTTCATACCGAAGTGACCTGGATTCCCCAATGCACCATTGATTTGTGACAGAGAATTTTCTGTCGTTAGCAAATGATCTGTTCTTCCATTTGATAGGTTATAACCTACCTCTTGTGTATCTACTGTATATTCTGGAAGTTCTGCTAGAATAGTAGCACTCGGCCAAGCACCTCGTGGATGCTTCGCATATTCATCAATTGCCACAGCGTCCGTCTTGATCTTTGTTAAATCACTATTACTCTTCGTTAATACTGTTCGAATCATATAATCTGTACTTCCGCCATTAACAGCTTGGATATCTATATCATGTAAAAATCCAACGACATAATCGGGGAACAACTCGAGTGTTTCAATAACCTTTGTTTCTCCTGGTGCGATAACAATACCAGTACTATCAGATCTTTTTAGTTTTCCATTTAACGTTGCATCTGCAATCGATAACCCAATATCATGACCTATCCAGTTATTCCCAGACATTTGAGTAATACCTTTAGAACTGCTGACCTTAATACTTTCAGTGCTTGAAGTATTCTCGATCGTAATACCAATCTTTACTTCTGTTCCAAGTTTATTTAAATGCCAGCCAAATATTCGATGCTTATTAGTAGCTGAAGTAGATTTAACTTCATATTGTGCAAGCGTAGCATTTGATTTAGGTAGTAGACTGTGCGTTAAATTTTCTGGATTATCACTGACCATCAAATCACGATCTCCTTCTAAACGAGCAGAAGGAACAGGTTGAGGATATGATGTAGTACCAAAAGATTTTTCTAGGAAGTCACTTGTATACATATAGCGATAAACATAAATATACATTTCTCTTTTTTCGCTAATATAACGTAGGTTTCCTCCCAATGTATTGACAACAAAAGTAATAGGAACGTACATTTTACCTTTTTGAATAAACGGCTGTTCTTCTATTGTTACAGATTCATTGTTGATCAAAACGTTATTACTACCGTCTTTGAAGACAAGGCTCATGCCAGCAATTTGTAATTCAAATGATTTATCTGGCAGCCAATTACCTGCAGAATCCGCTAAATAATCAGATAAATAATCAGCAGGAATATAAGATCTAGATTGTTTCGTAACAATTGGATCATCCATTACAATACGCTTATTATTTACATGTAAGATATATGGATCTTCTTGAGGTTTCTCTGAAGAATCATCTAATAAAATAGTAACAGTTTGTGTATCAGGATCCCAAGCGACATTTCCATCAAAGTTTTCAGAAACAAAGCGCAATGGCATATATGTTCTATCCTTATAGATAAGTGGTGCAACATCCATTTCAACCTCTTGCCCATCTACTAAGGCTGTCATTGAATCAATTGTTAAATTAATAACTTTGCCATTGCGATAAGCTGTGGCAGTATTGTTTTCCTTGCTCCAGTCAACACTCGCACCAATCGCCTCATACAAAGCTCTCATCGGCAAAAGAAGATGATCCGCTTTACTTAAAATGGGATCATTGATTTGAATCGTTTCTCCATCGATATTAATCGTCACATTATTTCGTATCTGAATCCCTTTGTCAGTAGCAGCTGACGCGGAGGTTTGTCCAGACAATATGAAAGCAAAAACAAGAGCCGCCACCATACAAAAAGCTTTTAATTTGTTTAACATCCTTATCTCCTTTTTCTACAAAAATTTTCTAATTTCTATTACTCATCTTAACATGAAAAAAGCCCAAAATGTGGCATTCTTATCGAAAAAAGTAGAATTAGGTACTGTATGCCTAAACCGCATTCCTGCAAAAGCTTCACGGAGATTTAAGGCTTTTCCAAACCCCTATGAACTTCTACTATTCATCTCTTAAGTGTGTTCATTCTTCTTATAGTTTTCACCAAATAACGAATCAATCAGGGGAAACATAGAAACTGCTTTCAAAAAAATAGCTCATCAGCATAACGTGTGGTTGATTTCCGTTCCGACTGGGCGCTTTCCTGGGGGCGTCCGATGAGCCGCTTTTGTTGCTGCCGCTACGTTAGCACTACGCTTTCGCACAGAAAACATCCGCTTCGCTGCAGGGTCTCGGGCCAACACGATGTTGGTCACGAAGGCGTTATCACAGGATGTGATGGTTTTAGCCTTCGTTCCTCTATTACTGATCCCCGAGGAGTCGCCCAGTCTCCACTTCAATCAACTTATTTACCTAGCGTGCGTTTTAATAAATATCATTCCTATCTTTTGCTTAAAGATAAAAAAGAAAAGTCTGTCGAAGATTTCTCTCCGACAGACTTCTCTCACTTAGCAACATCTAACCAAGTAGGTGTCCTGGTAACTTGTATCAAATCCCCGATAAAGTTACGTTGTATAGGGCACTATAATTGGGCCAACCTTTTTTTGTATCGATTTTCAAAATATTCACACCTGTTAGATTAACATTTACGTTAATGGCTTCATCACCAGCTTCAAGGGAATATTCTTCAATTAAAGTTTCATTGCCTTTTTGGTCAACACTAAAAAATCTTACTGTTCCGTCTCTAGCACTGCCCAAATTAGTGTAAGGAATAACGAAGCTTCCTTGCAATGCACTGTATTTCGAATTAAGAATATAGGTATAACTATTATCACCACCAAAACGATTGAATGGTTGAATTTTTTTATCTAATAAATCAAATGCAGCATTTTCCCCTACTCTTATATCCCCCCCTGCATACATTGGTACTTCCGCAATATCTATTTGCCCTACAGATGGTTCCTTACCTATATAAATAGCTGATTTTTTACTATCCCATTTAATATCTTTACCAAAAACACTTGAAATTCCACGTATTGGTAAATAAGTTGTACCATCATAAACAATAGGTTCAACAACATTACCTTTTGCATCTTTTAATATTGTTAACTTCTCATCAACATACAGTGAAATGCCACCAATTGAAACCGTAATTTTGGCTAATTTGCCTGCTGCTAATGCTGTACCAAGACTAGCTGTTAATACTAGTACAAATACAACGCCCATGATAAAACCTTTTGTTTTATCACGATTAAATAATTTAAACATATTTAATCGTCCTCCTTCACATAAATAGTAATATTTTCCTTACCTTACTATTCTAAAACTATTTGCAATTATATTACAAGACTTTTTTACTTCTCTTTGTTCAGAGTTATGTTATTTATTACATACAAACTAAGCGACAAGCACTATTACTCTATTTATGACATCTAAATCTTCAGAACTATGTTCAGTTGAATTGCTTGGATAAGTAATAAGTAGCGATTATGTGCAAAGAGCAAACGATTAAGGGTGGTAGTGCTTCATACAGCATCTTATAGGTAAATCATGCTAACAGAGGAAAATACTCATACTTGAGGGACACTTATATAATAAATACAATAAGCGTTAGAGGAAGGTTGGATACATAAATGAAGAATTAGAAGAAATAATTGCAAGGCGTTAAGGAACGGCAAAAAACTCACTCACTTGTCAAAGACAAATAAGAGCGACCATCAACTAACAGTAGAAATAGTCTTCAAGTCACCTCAAAACTGACTATCAAAAGACCTTCATTAAACCACCCCTTTAAAACAAGCGCACACCCTACAAAGATTGTAGAGATGGGGTCGGTCGGTTTAAATCAGCGATATTAGCTGACAATCAATCTATTATTTACCCAATTTAATTATGATTAAAGGAGATTTAAAGTGATCAAAAAAATTACATCTAGAATTACTCTAGCACTTATTTTATGTTTAATTAGTTTCTCATTTGCCCCTTCTGCAGAGGCTGCAACTGCCATTAAAGTAGAAATTGATGGTGATGTTATACAATTTGACCAAGGCGCAGTATCTATTAATGGACGGACTTTAGTACCAATGCGAACAATTTTCGAGGAATTAGAATCAACAGTACAATGGGATGCAAAAACAAAATCAATTACAGCTATTCGCGGTACAAAAAAAATTGGTTTAGTCATTGGTAGCAAGACTGCTACTGTTAACGGGCAAAAGATTGCTTTAGACGTTGCTCCTCAGATTATTAATGGTAGAACCCTAGTACCTCTTCGTTTTATTAGTGAAGCACTTGGTGCAAAGGTTGATTGGAATAATCAAACGAAAACAGTTTATATTACAACATATGAACTTGCTGAAAGATACTATTTTGTGAATTTACAAACTCTAAATTTAGAACTTATTTCGGAAAATCGTTATTATCAGGAAGTCGATCAGCCCAATTCCTCACGAGAAGTTGTAAGTGATTTTGTCTTTACTTCATTACTAGATAACACTCGAGACTTCTTTTCTGAGCATACCGTTCGAGTATCAAACGGTGGTACAGGATTTGCTAGTCCGCACGATGCTTATATGCTTTTAGATGGAACTGTTGCTAATGGTAAGGCTTCAGGTGATTATACAATCGTACTATCTGATATTAATAGCGGATCTATAAAAAAGACATATAAGGGTACTTTTAAAGATATAAAATATGATCGCAATATTAAAACTACAGTACAGGAAATCATCAATAAAAATCATGTAAAATGATACCCACGAAAATAAACATAAACCATAAATTCTTAAAATGAATGTAAATGGCTTATGATTTGATTTTCAGGAGTTTCTATAAAATACAAATAAAAATACTCTAGCAATGCTGTTGCCAAAACACGATGTTTTTGGGCGTGGTATCGTTCTTTATAAAATTTACTGTACCCATGAAATCGTTAATCTTTACCTTGTTCCTTGCTGAAGATGGGACAGTTCCTTACGCTCTTTTTATTTTTGAACTTCAAGATTTTCAGGAAATCGATGATGATTTATCTTAATCGGTATTCAGGTTGTAGTATCAGCTTTACTTCTTAGTTAGTGCCTCTATTAGTTCTTACATGGATTGATAGAGGCTATTTTTTTGTTTTTTATTCTACGCCATTCTATCCTTTTCAAAATGATAAAAAATTAGTTTTAGGATTATTAATAATTCTAATACGCGTTTTAATTTGATAAAAACAACAATCAAGTTAAGTAGAGTTAATTAAGGATGTATAAAATTCACAGTTATAAAAAAGAGACAATTATATATGATTGCCTCAGGATTTACCTTTGGAAAGAAATAATTTTCTTATTGAATTACTACTGACTGGATACCTTCGCTCCTGCTAGTTTTACCCTTCTCATATGTTATCATATAACGGCTAGCTTCTAAACTACTACGAACCCGCTGTCATCTTGTTAGTTTTATAGGTTCTGGTCCACCTCTTCTAACGAGACTTCTAACGTTCCCCAACAACCGCAAAGTACAACTTCTCTTGACTTTATACTTTTTGAAATTCAGCACGGCATTGGTGCAATGGGATTATGTACTTGTAGATCGACTATTTACAAAAAAGTTTTTTTACATCTATTTGATAATTTTAATTTAAAAAGAAAGAAAACCCCACAATTGCTTTATGCAAGATGGGGTTTTCATTTCTACTCATTTCATTGAATCAATCAAATTATAGAGTTATTTTTAGTTTTATTAAGCGTCAACTTTAACTGAAACTTTACCTGTTTTAATTACTTTACCTTTTGCATTTTTCACTTGAACAGTGATTTCAGAAGTACCTTCAGCAATAGCAGTAATTTTTAAACCTGTTGCAGCATCAACAGTAACAAAGTTAATTTGAGCAGATGTTACGTTTAATACTTCAGTAGCTCCAGCTGTAATACCTGTAATAGTACCTGTTTTTGTACCACCCATTGATAACTTTGGAGCAACTAAAGATTTAGAAATATCTGCAACTGTAGCAGCATCGTAAGCTGCAATAGCATTAGTTAATGCTGTTTTTGCATCAGTTAATTCTTTTAATGTAGAAGCTGCATTAGTATTAACTGTTTTTGCATCAGCAAGAGCTTTTTCTAAATCTACTTTAGATCCATCAACTTTTTGACCAGCTGTTTCACCTTCATCAGCATTAGCATCTACTTTTTCTTGTGCAGTAGCGATTGCAGTGTTTAAAGCTGTTTTTGCATCAGCACCAGCTTTATCTGTTTCTGTAGACATTGGTTCCATCTTAGCAATAACATTACCAGCTTTATCAGTCACAAAACGTGGGTTTGCAACTTCAACTGTAGCAGAAACTAAATTTGTATTTACAGTTAAGATAACAGTTTTACTAGCATCATCAATTGCATTTTCTAATGTTGCATCAGTTACTTTAACTTTATTTGTTGAATCTAGACCATCAACTACTGTGAAATCTGAGAATGCATTATCAGCTGTAAGTTTAACAGCTTCATTGAAAGTAACTCTGATTTGATTTGCTTTGTTTGCAACAGCAGATACTTTATCAACAGTAGCCTTGATTTTGTCGTCAACTTTTTTACCTGTAATAGATTCAATAGCTTTACCTAATACATCAACAGTTGATGGTTTATCTTTAACAGTTAACTTAACTTCATTATTGTCTTTTGTAGCATCTTCATTTAAATCTGATTTTAATGTGAAAGTTGCTGTTTTACCATCAGTTGAAAGTTCAGAATAAGCAATTTCAACATTATTAAATGAGAAATCACCTTGAACTAGTGATTGAATTGGGTTAGAGAATTCTACTTCAACTTTATTTACTGCAGTAGCTTCAACTGAATTAATGACAGTATCAGTGTGATCTTTAACAGCTAGCGTTTCAGTTAAATCTTTCAAAAGATTACCAGCTAAATCCTTAACTAGTTGTACTTTTACTGTAAAGTTAGGACCTGCAAGTGGAATATCTTTAGAGAAGTTAAGAATAACTCCTTTTGAATCTTGAGTTACATTAAATGATGCAATTGTTAATTTTGTACCGTCTGGAGCAGTAACAGTATATTTATCTGTGTCAACGATTGAACCGTCTCCACTTGTTGCCATTGCTTCATTAAATGCAACATAAAGTTGTTTATTGTTTAAACGAGTAACCTGTTTAAATTCAGGTGGTGTTACGTCTTTAACTGATAAAGTTGTTGTGTATGGAAGCATTACATTATTCAATGTAGTGTTATCAGCTACACCAGTTACAGTTAATGTGTAATCAGTATTATCTTTTAAAGTACCTAGTAATGAAATTACTACTTCTTTATCTTTTACTTCAACAGTACTAGAAATTGGTTGTACTTTACCATCTTTATCTTTAATCACGTAGTTAGCAGCTTTTGCAGCTGTTTTTGAATCTAGTGATTTTGTAAATTTGATAGCGATTTTTTTGTTGTTAGAATCTTTAACAAATGTAGAGCTAATTACTTCTGGACGAGTTTGATCGATTACAGGAGTTACTTGAACTTTAGTATCTTTATCAATTACGTTACCAGAGAAGTCTTTTACGTTAGTAACATATAAATCTGTTGTGTAAACAAGTTTGTTTTCACCAACAAATGTGAATTCAAATGTATCATCAGTAAGTTGTTTTACAGAAGAAGCTTGTTTTTTAGCTCCACCTTGCATCCAGTAGATGTTTGAAGCAAATACTTGCTCTACAGGCTCAGAGAATTTAAGTACTACTTTCTCGAATGAAGCACTTACAACTGAAGCAACTGTTGGAGGAGTTTTATCTTCAACTACATTGAATTTAGTGTCAGCTTTCACTGTTTTGAAGTTGTTGTAATCTTCAGTACCTTCAGCAGTTAGAGTGTGTTCTCCATCTGTTAAAGCAGAAGATAATTTAATGATTACAGTGTTTAAGTTAGTTTGGATTGAACCAACAACTACTTTACCATCAATTTGGAATTGTGATGTTTGAGCAGCTTTAACTGGTTCACTGAATTGAACGCGAACAGTTTTGTTACCTAAAGCTTCTACTTTAGATACTGTTGGCACTGTATTATCAAGAGGCTTGAATTTTAAATCTTTTTCATTTAAAACTTTATCGCCAGCTTTAATGTTGTTAAGAGATAATTTATATTCAGCTTGGTTCTCAAATTGTTGTTTAAGAGTTAAAGTTACAGAGCGACCATCTTCAGCAACTACTGCAGTATCAATTTCAGGATCGTTAGAACCAGTAATAGAATAGTTACCTTCTTCAGCAGCTGTAGCAGGATCAACTTTACCGTCAAATTCTACTACTACTTGTTTAAGGTTAGTTGCAGATACAGATTTAACAGCAGTAGCTGTAGTTACAACGAAAGTAACTTTTTCTTTGTATTCTACATCGTTGATTGTGAAAGTAACTTCAGTTTCTTTGTTAGGCTCTAAAGCTTTTTCTAAAGTGATAGTTTCTTTAGTACCATCAGATAAAGTTACGTTTAAAGTTTTAGCGTCAACTACTTCGATTTTGTCAACTTTTACAGTTGCTTCTTCTTCGATAAGATCAACAGTACGAGAGAATACTACTGCAAATTCTTGACGAGTGATTGATGCATTTGGGTTTAGGTTTGTTTTACCATTTACTTCAGAACCTTTGATAACGCCGTTTGCAACAGCGATTTCTAGGTAAGATTTAGCCCATGGTTTAACAGTAGAAGCGTCAGCGAAATCTTTAAGATCTGCTTCACCTTCTAATTCGAAAGCTTCTACAAGAATTTTAGCTGCTTCTGAACGAGTTAAGTTTTTGTTTGGTGCGAATTCAGTTTCACTTACACCTTCAAAAATTCCGTATTCTACAGTAGCTGCAATTGCATCATAGTACCAAGCGTCTTTTTTAACGTCTTTGAAATCTACATCGCCTTCAGCTTCTAATTCTAAAGCGCCTGTGAAGATTTTAGCTGCTTCTGCACGAGTAATTGAGTTAGTTGGGTTGAAGTTTCCTTTTTCATCCCCTGAGATTACTCCTGCGTCAACTAAAGCTTGAACTGCTTCTTTAGCGTAAGGTGCTACTTTATCGAAGTCCTTGATTGTTGATGTTGCAGCTGATGCTACAGGAACGATTGCTGATGCAACAAGTGCTGCTGTTGCTGATGCCGCGAAAAACTTACGGCCTTTGTTTTGCTTTGCCATTATTGTATTCCTCCCTAACATTTCCTTAAAATTGGTATTATCCTCACGAAAACTATAGTACTGCTTAACTTAAATGTATGTATTATAGCTTCCTTGAATAATAAAAAAAACCTACAAGCAAATTTTTTTAGTAAAATTCACTAGAAAAAGAGTATTAGAATACCATTCTAGTAAATTTATTCACTTTCCACAATAATATAACACTATCTTTCTCTAAATTCAAGCATTATGACATAAATTTAGATATAGAAGGTTTTTTTGCCGGTTATATTATGGTATCCACTATAACCCAATGTTTTTACCTTATTAAGGTTGGTAACATATAGAACCATTACCTATTATACCTGACTCTCAACATTATCCAAGCATTTTCTGGAATGGATACGAAATTGTCAAATATTAAAGACTTCCGTAATTAATTAGTCATAATTGTAAAGAAACAGAAATATATACCGTGATTTCCAAAGGAGGAATGTATTTTCCTACATTATTATTACTGTAAAAATGGACCTGTTTCCATGTTGTAACAATAGATTCCCTATTTTTATGCTACACTTTTAATAGTTTGATAGGATTTTATCAACTATTGAAAGGAGCTTAAAGAATGAAAGGTAAACTCTCTATTTTCGGGGCCATGCTTATTGCGATGTTCTATTTAGCACCTACAAATGTAGCTGCAGAAGATATTTCTAAGCATTGGGCCTACTATGAAATGAACTATCTGATTACACACGATTTAATGAAAGGTGATGATTCAGGCAATTATCGCCCGAATGATTCCGTCACTCGTGCTGAATTCACCGCATTTCTCGTAAGAGCACTTAACTTACCAGAAGTATCTACGAAACCTAACTTCTCGGATGTACGTGAAGGAGATTGGTATTACGATGTCATAAAGCAGGCGAGTCATTATCAAATAGTCAAAGGCAATGCAAATGGAAAGTTTGATCCAAACGATAACATTGATCGTCAGCAAATGGCTGCCATGCTAAAAAGAGCACTCGATTACCAAAACATCAAGACGACTGCCTCCCCTCTTAAGTTTAATGACAATGCTAGTATCGCTAAATGGGCTTATACCGATGTGCAAGAAGTCGTGTCGTTAGGGCTGATTGTTGGTAAGCCGAACAATACATTTGCGCCACTTGCCCAAGCAACACGTGCTGAGTCAGCTACTGTACTCTATCGATTGATACATTTAGATGCACCTGAAGTTGGTGGCAAGCAATATACTACTACCAACTACGCACAGGACTACAAGGCTGTGGTGGATAAACAGGCAAAAAATAATCCAAAAGTAGATGGTGCTGGCGTTTTCACTGCTAGCGAGGCACTAGTGTCATACTATGTACACCCTAAAAGTTTTATTCAAGATAGTCCGTCCTATTATCAATTTTTAAAATTATCGACGGCTGTGACGAATCTAAATGCAAAAACGATCAACGACAAAGTTCTTTATAATAAAGGAAGCTTAGTCGGTACAGCAGACGCCTTTATTCAGGCCGGTGTTGATCATAATGTCAATGCCATCTATTTGTTGTCACATGCATTGCATGAAACAGGCAATGGAGCTTCAGCACTAGCAAATGGTATTGAAGTTGGTCTCGATAAGGACGGTAAAGCAGTAATGGTCACGACTGAAAATCGAAATAGCCTGACTGCAATTAAGAAAACATACAATGTATATGGCATTGGGGCTATTGATGCAAACGCCAATAAATTTGGAGCTGAACGAGCTTATACAAATGGATGGTTCACGATCAAGGATGCGATTATTGGTGGAGCACAATTTGTGAAAGATCAATATATTAGTAAAGGGCAGGACACATTATATAAAATGCGTTGGAATCCTGAAAACCCAACGGTCCATCAGTATGCAACACATGTCATGTGGGCAGTGCTCCAAGCGCAAAAGATTTATGACATGTATGAATTAACAGGTGCCAATACTACGACTAACTTAGTGTTTGACGTTCCTGTCTATCAAAACCAGTCTTCCCCTACTTCGTTACCTACTCCTGCAAAGCAATATGCAGTAGATACAGCTTTAGCTGGGGCCACTGGACAGGCTACGGTTGACGACCTAAATATGAGAACTTATCCGAATACAGCGGATGCTTCTTCCATCATCACGAAATTACCAAAGGATACATCGTTCACTGTGCTCGGTGAAAATGGCGGTTGGTACAAAGTCAAAGTGAATGGACAAGAAGGATGGCTATTTAAAGAGTATGTAAGTTTGAAAAATGGATTGCAGATTGTCGATATGAACATCACGCTAAATGTAAGAAGCGAGCCATCTACTACGTCTTCCATTTTAGGTACTGTAAAACCAAAGAGCTTTATCATTGGTGTTGTAGATGCTAATGGTGATTTTGTAAAAAACGGTAACTGGTATAAGGTGCTCTATAATGGCAAAACGGGATGGGTTTATGGTGATTATATTGTGAATAACAAATCACTCGATTCAAAATAGGTTTATAAAGCAAGAGAGTGCGAATCATTTTATTCGCACTCTTTCTTTATGTACATTCAATTGTTTAAATCCACGAAAAATTAAAAATCCCCCCATGATGATACGCTTATTTCCTCTATAACATTTATATGCTATATATAATAGAAGAAACTCGAATTTTAAGGATTATATTACCATATTATCTTATTACTTTTACCGTCTTTTGAAAGGCACTTTTATAGATTAATCACTGTAAAATTGAACATACAATTGGAAATATATGTGCTGTACAAAAAGTTGATTGGAGTGGAGACTGGTCGACTCCTTGGGGATCAGCGATAGAGGAACGAAGGCTAAAAACATCACGTCCTGTGATAACGCCTTCGTGACCAACATCGTGTTTGCCCGAGACCTTGGATTGAACGAAGTGAAGGAAGCGGCTCATCGGACGCCCCCAGGAAGCTTTGCTCTGTGCGAAAGCGAAGCGTCAGCGACAAAGCGACCAGTCGGAACGGAAATCAACCCCTCATTTTTAGTGATAAGCCTAATATGCCATAGCAATTTCAGTCCGCTTCTCTTCACAATTCCCTCAATATTATTCTCCTGACGCAATGCCCATCCATCACCGAAAATTTCCTGTCAATATTGCTTTTGTGGTATGATAGATTGCAGTGAAAAAGGAATAAAGAAAGGTTTGAACACTATATGAAGCATGTAACGATTATGGGCGTACCCTTTTTACATAGTAATCAGCAAGAGTTTGTTGATATACTCGTCAATCGTATTGAACATGAAGAAAAGACATTCGTTATTACAGCAAATCCCGAAGTCGTGATGCAGGCAAATGAAAATCCTACTGTCATGAATTATCTGAAACAAGCTACTTACATTTGTGCAGATGGTATCGGCGTTGTAAAAGCTGCACAAATACTTGGTGATCCGCTTCCGGAGCGTGTTACTGGTTACGACACGATGGTACAACTTTTAGAAGTGGGCAATACAAAGCGCTTTAAGATTTATCTGTTAGGTGCACAAAATGAAACGCTCGAAAAGACTGTGAAAAATATTAATCAAACGTATCCAAATGTGGACGTAGTAGGCTATCATGATGGATTTTTTGATTGGAACAAGAATGATATTGCAAATGAAATTGCTGCATTACAGCCTGATCTTGTATTTGTTGCATTAGGTGTGCCAAGACAAGAAAAATGGATTACAGAAAATCTAGGTCAATTTAGCAAAGGTGTATTTATCGGTGTTGGTGGTTCCTTTGATGTTATTGCAGGAACAGTCAAACGAGCTCCTATGATCTGGCAAAAATTAAATCTCGAATGGCTCTATCGACTGCTTCGTCAGCCAAGTCGTTTCGGAAGAATGCTTGTCCTTCCTCGATTTGCTTTAAAGGTTTTCGCATTAAAATTTAAAGGTCAGGGAGCACCAAAATGAGTCAGTCCACATTTGTTAAAAGTACTCTTGTCCTAACAGTTGCTATGTTGCTTTCTAAAGTCATCGGTAGTATTTTCCGAATTCCGCTACAAAATATAGCGGGCGATGAGGTACTTGGTATATTCAGTTTAGTGTATCCAGTCTATATGGTGGCACTCTATTTATCGGTTGCCGGAATCCCTATTGCCATTTCGAAGCTTATTGCGGAGGCCAATGCAAAAAAAGACACAGATCAAGTAAAGAAAATTTATGTCACAGCAAGCATCCTAGCGCTATGCTTTGGCGTCTTAAGTTTTGCAATCATTTATGGCTTTTCAACTGAAATCGCAAATGCTTTAGGAGGCCCATCAACAAAAATTGCGTTAATTGTTGTTGCTCTTACATTGCTCGTTGCTCCTTATATGGCTGTCTATCGAGGATTTTTCCAAGGCTATGGGGATATGCGTCCGACTGCGATTTCTCAGGTAATTGAACAGTTAGTGCGTGTTGCTCTAATTTTAATTGTTGCCTATTTCCTAGTTGCAATGGATTATTCCAATGATATTGTCGCTGGGGGTATTATGGCAGGCTCTGTACTTGGGGCTGTTGCATCTCTCTTCTATTTACGCTTTAAATATTTCCGTTCATCTGTAAAAGTAACCAGCAAAGAGAAATATAAATTTAACGATTTCTCACTCTGGGGTAAGACAATTTTAAAAATATCGATTCCGATTGCCATCGGTTCTGTCACAATGGCACTCTTTAACTTTGTTGACTCCTTTACAGTAACGTATGGCTTAAGAAGTGCTGGTGCTGACTCAAGTGAAATTAATTTCCTTTACGGGATTTATGGTCGAGGATTAACGCTTGTTCAAATTACAACTGTTTTTGCGTCCTCTATCATATTACCGCTTGTTCCACTAATTACGACAAAACTAGCAGAACGTAAATTAGATGAAACACGTGGGATTATTGAGCAAACACACCGTATTACCCATCTTATTTCCTGGCCAGCTGCTTTAGGGTTACTAGCATTAACCTTACCTTTAAACCTCGCTCTTTTCACAGACTTAGAGGGAAGCTTAATGTTAGCAATTATTAACCTTAGCTCTGTATTTACATCTCTGACACTACTTGGTACAGGTATTTTACAAGGGATGAATGCTGCCAAAACTGGAGCTATCATCATTCTTGGTGGTGTTGTACTAAAGATATTTTCAAATATCTTCTTTATCCAAGCGTTCGAATTAGATGGGGCAGCCTATGCAACATTATTTGTTTACTTTGTTTTATTTATTGTAAATTCTATTTTTATTTATCGTGCAATTCGCTTCACCGTACTTGGAAAAGATACGATCAAAATCATCCTATCTTCTATCCTAATGGGAGCTGCAGTCGGTTTACCTACACTTTGGTTTGATATTGAAAAGTGGTCAAGAACGTGGGCAATGGGTTATCTAGCTGTTGCAATTGCAATTGGATGTGTTATTTATTTCCTATTATTATGGTTAATGAATGCCATTAATGAACAAGATTTAAAGAAAATCCCGATTATCGGGAAAAAGGTTTTCATAAATAAGAGAGGTAGAAAATTTATGTCGAAACAGAAATGGCTTTGGGGAATTGTCATCCTATTGCTCGTCGTGTCTTCACCTGGAATCATGATGAGGTGGAATGCTGAGCAATCGAATGATGCCTATGAAATAGTGATTCCTTATGATGAAATTCAAGTAGTAAACAAGGAAAGCGATTTAACAATGGATAAAATCCTTTCCTCTTTAAAAGATGCAGGGCTTACAACCGTTAGCCTTGAGCCTTTAACATTAAAGGAAATGGAACGTCAAAGTCTGATTTCCATTTACGATGAAAATGAATTAGCAGCACAACTACGTTTCACACCTTATAAAGGTGCTGTTGATGTCAATAAGAGTGGATACTATATTAGCGTTCCTGAAAACGCAAGCTATCAACAACTCATTAAAGACAGCATGAAGCCTGAAGAAGTACAAATAGGAGATGAGTCTTTCTATTTCCTTCCGAGTTCAAACCATCGTTATGATTTAAAAACACCAATTGGTTACGATAAACCTGCAATGGAGATGATCAACAAGCATGATCTGTCCCTCATCTTTAAAGTAGAAAATGCAGACAATAAAGCGGCCAACGAAAAAATCGTTAAGCAATTGCTTGAATTAAAAGATTCCTCTGCAGGCCGTTTACTTGGTTCAGGGGATGAGGCCATCGGATTTGGACAGAAGTCAGGTAATGAAATGATTGAACAGCTAAGTAAGGCAGGCTATTATTTCTACACAATTGAAAGCAATCCCCTTAAGGGCGAAGACAAGATTGCAAAAAGTACAGACTATAATATGATTCGCTTGCATAGCATCAATGTAAATAGAGAGACAAAGTTAACGCTTAATGCAAGCATTGATCGTACAACACGCGCAGTAAAAGAGCGAAATATTCGATCTATCTTCTATCATATTAAAACAAAAGGTAATGCTAAGAAAAATTTGGCGGAAACAGTTGATTATTTAACAGGTGTTCAAAAGCAGATGCCAAATCATTTCAAGTCTGGCATGCCAAAACTATTTGATACTGTTGCAGTCCCAACATGGGTAACGGCACTTGTCTTATTAGCAGGTATCGTATTTATTTACCTTATCTCAGAACTAGTGAAATGGATGCCTCTTCGTATAACAGCAGTTGTATTTATGAGTGCTTTAGCCATCGCGTACTTCCTTCTGAAAAGTACTCTTTTCTTACAAGCATTCGCGTTAATTATTGCAGTTATGGCCCCAACGTATGCTGTCATTAAAACAGCTAAGGGCTCTAAAAATATTGCTTCGATCTTACTACAATATTTAAAAGCAGTAGGTATTAGCATCATTGGTATCGTTATTGTCATTGGATTATTAAATGGCAATGCATTTATGACAGGCTTTGAAGCATTTAAAGGCGTTAAGCTTGTTTATGTTGTTCCAATCGCAGGTGTATTAGTATTTGTGCTACTAGAACTTAACCGTCTAGTTGATAAAGATCTAAAGAAAACACTTTCAAATACCGTTACATTATTAAATAGAGATTTAAAATATTGGCATGTTTTACTGCTAATTGTCGTTGCAGGAGTAGGATTATTCTATATCAGTAGAACAGGTAACTCTGGTTCCGTTAGTAATGCAGAATTGGTATTTAGACAATGGCTTGAAAATATCCTATATGTTCGACCAAGAACGAAGGAATTTTTAATTGGTTTCCCATTCTTTGTTTTAGCGCTATATGTGATGGGCATTAATCGAAAATGGGGCAGTATCCTTCTAATACCAGGTGTTATTGGATTCTTGTCTATTGTTAATACCTTTACACATTTACACATCCCTGTTGCTGTGTCGGCATTACGTACACTTTATAGCGTTTCATTTGGTTTTGTCGTAGGACTAGTGTTTATCTTTATCTTCAAGATCGGTTACCGTTTTATTTCTAAAGCAATCGCGAGGTGGACATAATGCATGTTGTATTGTCTGGCTATTACGGATTCGATAATGTTGGCGATGATGCGATACTACTTTCCATTATCCAAGCTCTAAGAAAACTTCAAAGTGATATAGACATTACGGTATTATCGAATAATCCAGCGGCCACTGAAAAAACATATGGTGTGAAAGCCGTGAATCGTTGGAAAATGAACGAAATCAGACAAGTACTAAAAACAGCTGATGGGCTCATCAGTGGTGGCGGTAGCCTCATGCAAGACCAAACAGGAATGAAGACGATTCCTTACTATGCGGGCGTTATTCAAATAGCAAAATGGTTAAAAAAACCTGTATTTGTTTACGCTCAAGGTATGGGTCCAATCAATCATCCTGTAAGTAAATTTATTGTCCGCAAAGCCTTTAATAAGGTAGAAATAACAGTACGAGATAAAGCCTCACAATCTCTTTTAACAGAGATTGGTGTCAAAAACGAGGCTTTAGTGGTACCCGATCCGGTGATTGGACTTAACGGTAGCACCTTCCATACTAATTGGTTAGCAGATGCGTCATTATCAACGAACACTTATATCGCTATAAGTGTTCGTGACTGGCCATCAACAGTAAATTACAAGCAAAAAATAGCAGTCAGCCTCGATCAATTAGTACGCCATGGTGAACAGATTGTCTTCTTGCCGATGCATGGTGAGCACGATGCAAAGTCTTCACAAGAAGTAGCAGCACTTATGCAAGAAAAGAGTATCATAGCCCCTGCTGATCTATCGATCGAAGAAAAAATTGCGGTGATTGGGCAGTCTAAACTGCTAATTGGTATGAGATTACATTCATTAATTTTCTCAGCCATCCACTCTACCCCATTTATAGCGATTTCTTACGATCCGAAAATCGATGCATTTGCTGAAATTGTAGACCAACCCATTATTGGACATGTTGAAGTAGATGATTGGAACGGGACATTATTGTTTGAACAAACTATAAAAGTAATTGAACAATTACCGACCATCCAAGAAAACCTGCATCAAAAAGTCCAAGGGCTCCAAGCTGCTGCAGAGACGACAGCAAAATTAGCATTAGAGGCTTTCACAAAGGCATAAATAAAAATGATGAATTTCAATAAAAATTGAAATTCATCATTTTTTTTCGAACTCTAACAATTTTAAAATGGATTGTGCCTGCTGCATATGCATCGCTAGTACATACTGACTTGCTTGCATTAGAATTTGGGCCTTCACCATATTCATCATTTCTTTGGCGATATCTGCATCACGAATGCGAGACTCAGCATCTTGTAAGTTTTCTGCCGTGTTTACGTTCGCGTTATAGGCATGCTCTAGACGATTTTGGTAGGCACCAAGTCTTGAGCGCTCACTTGATACACGCTTTAAAGCCTCGTCCATTGAGGAAATGGCTTTATCGGCATCCTCACGAGTTGCAATAGATGTCGTATCGTCCAAGCCAAGTGCTCCAGCCCCCATATCGCCAATAAACAGCTCGATGCTTTGACCAGCGTTGGCACCTGCCTGAATTTTAATACCGTTCGTAGCGTAATCCCCATTTAGCAAAGTCTTAGTATTAAACTCAGTGTCCTTCGAAATGCGCTGAATTTCTTTTTTTAATTCCTGAAATTCCAAATCGAGTTTCTTCCGATCATCATCTGTTAAAGTATCGTTAGCTGCCTCGACTGCGAGCTCACGCATGCGCTGAATCATATCATGTGTTTCATTCAATGCTCCCTCAGCTGTTTGAACAAGTGAAATACCATCCTGGATATTCTTCGCGGCCATGTTCAAACCGCGAATTTGCGCACGCATTTTTTCAGAAATCGCAAGTCCCGCCGGATCATCAGCGGCACTATTGATGCGGTAACCAGAAGAAATTCGAAGCATTGCCTTACTCATTGCCCCGTAATGTCTATTCATATTATTTAAAATGGACATCCCCGTTGCTGACCACTTTCCAAGCACCATTTCACCACCCCCTATTGTTATGTATATCGGTCTATGTCCAATTATTTTAACTTATATTGGTAATACATCCTAATTTAGCGAGATTCATATAGTAATGATTGTTGATCCAATTTACAATTTCGACTTTAGACCCATACACATTTCGCTTAGCCTTAGTTCCCCTAGTAGGTGTTAAAAGGAACAACATCTACATTCATCTCACTACATACAGAGGTGGAAGTCTTCTGTAGCTGACGCTTTGCTTTCGCTACACAAAACATTTGTAACTGACGCTTTGCTTTCGTTACACAAAACATTTGTAACTGACGCTTTGCTTTCGTTACACAAAACATCTGTAACTGACGCTTTGCTTTCGTTACACAAAACATTTGTAGCTGACGCTTTGCTTTCGTTACATAAAACATCTGTAACTGACGCTTTGCTTTCGTTACATAAAACATTTGTAACTGACGCTTTGCTTTCGTTACATAAAACATCTGTAACTGACGCTTTGCTTTCGTTACACAAAACATTTGTAACTGACGCTTTGCTTTCGTTACATAAAACATCTGTAACTGACGCTTTGCTTTCGTTACAAAAAACATTTGTAACTGACGCTTTGCTTTCGTTACATAAAACATCTGTAACTGACGCTTTGCTTTCGTTACAAAAACAATTGCTGAATGAAGATAAAAGCACCCACTTCTCATATATGGAAAGGGTGCCTAAATAAAATACCGTGTATTCAATTTTCGAAACCTCCGAGTTGATGGTTCTTTTGTTGTAGTAGTTCAAAAAAGAGATCTTTATTATGATCTAGTAATGCCTGGTCGATTAAATGATCAATGTTTTTCTGCTCCAATTCTGTAATGAGCTGATCTACTTCGCCAACAGTCACTGAAGATACAAGTGGTAACTGAGGCTTTGGCGTAGCGCTTTCAAGAATCGGTGCTAAATGATCATGAACATTTGTAATTAATAATAATTGATATAATGGCAGTCGGATAAAACGATTCCCTTTCTGGAAAACAAATACCTCAGATATATTTTCAATTTGCTGTGTATTCAAGTTGATAATCATCTCTTTACCTTCAATGGGAATGAAATGGAAAATTTCATTCTCTTTTAATATAGAGAAATATTGATAAGCAAACACGAGACGTAGTTTGTCTCCAGTAATCTTCGTGTAAAATGGCTTCATATATTGAACTTGCATCATCCTTCATCCCTCCCTATTTATCTGATTATTCAGATTTTAACACAAATAAATTATCTTGTTAACTATCTTCTCCTTGATTTTTTTCTTTCTAATCATTCGGCTTATCATGTGCGCATTTTAATCGTATAATGGAAGGACAGTCTTTTTTTCTTTATACTTACATGCTCACTAGCTATACATTTTGAAAGGAGTGAGGTTATGGCATTGTCTATTGCCCAATTAGCTAAGGAACACCAAGAATTTATCCTTGCCAGATTGCAGGAAGCTGAACAGGCGTTACATCCTTCCTCTACTGAAGACGAAGAGCTAGTGCGTCGTGCTGTTTTTTCAGTGCGGAACAAATCAGTTGTCTTTGAACGTTTTAATGGAGCAAGTTCTATATTATATGCAAGTGTACAGGATGTCAGACCTGCTTCTGTAGAAATTGATTTTGCCAAAGAGGAGTTGAGCTGTAACTGTCCTCAGCTAAAATGGTGTAGACATCAAGTCGGCGCATTGCTTGCCCTCTATCAGCATTTTGACTCTGTGCAAAATTGGTCAAGCGCTTGGCGTGCGCAAAAATCAGTGCAATTAAAATCATTAGCAGATGAACGAAGTCCAGAAAGCTGGCAATTGATGGTCAATGAAGTCATGAAACGTTTATTACCACCTGGGCGTATTTTAGAAGGATATGGCCTTTCTGCTATACGGACAGATGCAATGGAGCGACTTCAACGGCATACGCCATTCGAACGTGAGTGGCAGCCTCTTTATAAGCTTTATATGGAGCTATCGATCTTTAATACAATATGGCGTCATTTAAATGAGACAAAAGGACATTCGTTGGATTCTCCTTATATGAAATATTTTATTGATCAAAGTGTCCAATCATTCGAAAGTATATTGACCGAGCTAAATGGCCGATCACGACTTTTTGCCACTGATCCATTCTATGATGCGATTCAGGAATTAGTTAGGAAGTTTTTATTGGAACGACAAGGATTGTTTGCTGAACGACTACAAATTTATATGCTACTTTGGGCCGTGCTTTTTTATGAAAAGCCGCGACGCGAACAGGAATTAGCACTTATCAATAACCTTGAGAATCCTTCATCTGAGATTTCCTTGCAGTCATTACAACTGCTATTTTATGTACTGCTACAAAAAGAAAGTTTATTACAGGAAAGAATTGCCCATATTGATGTACAACATATGCAGGATCTTTTTGAGCTGGCTACCTTTGCAAAACGTGCTGGCGAATCACTCGCACAGACCATTATTTTACGTGCGATGCTACCATTTACCGAAGTCTTTTTACAGCAAACTGTGCCAGTTGTAAAGCGAGCTCAATACGTACGGCAATTCCAGCTTTTATACGAAGACATACAGCTTACAGAGGAAGAGGAAGCTACATTATATAGTGCATTTGGTGTTTACGGACTTCAACCGTTTTCGTTCTTTCTTATTAAAAAAGGACGTTATCGTGAATGGGCAGCCCTTCATCAGCTAAACCTCTCCTCCCTTTCCTATTTAGAAATGTGTGGATTAAAGGATGTGCTTCAGGTTGCTCCTGCAACAGTATTACCCTTATATCACCTATATGCCATGGCTGAAATTACACAAAAATCACGTATGAACTATAAGCAGGCTGTACGAATTTGGAAAAGTATGCGCAGCGCAGCAAAGCGTGCTGGTAAAACGGCTTATTTTGAAACATATATGCAAACAATTCGTGCAGAGTATAAACGACTCCGTGCATTACAGGAAGAAATTGAGAAAGGAAACTTAGTATGATGACTATAAATGCTCCTTCCCCGTTTTCAAAAAAATTACAGCTTCGTATTCATGCAGCACAGGAAGGATATTTTACGTTACAGGGATTTACTGCTGATGGTGCAGCAATGGACGCAGACTCACTCATTTCTTCATTATTTTTTAACTATGAAGTGAATGTCTATGGGATATTAACCAATCGTTCAGAGCTTACGATTGAGGTTTCAACTTCTGAGCTCCTTGATATATTTTCACAGCGTTATCTACATCCTTTTATTGAATGGCAAGGTGTAAACACAGAAAGTCAGGTATTGCTAGAAAAAGCGTCGGCTTTACAAACGTATTGGCAAGAGCCATCGCTCTGGTCACACGCAGTTATTGCAGATGATTTTTCCTCGCTAACATTCCCTCTGGACGGTGTTGAAACAGCTTTATTAGAAACGGCCGTGCAGCAAAAACTGGCACAAGCAGGTCTTATACTGTCTGATTTACCAAAGCTAGTGCCATTTTTCTTGCGTGGTGGCTGGCCATTAGAGCAGGAACGACAGGCAGGTGCAGTGACTGTCTCCCTACGCTTAAGTGAGCCTGAGGAAGATTCAGAAGTTTGGCTTTTAGAAACAGTACTTAGCACGGCTACAGCCAAAAACTACTGGACGCCTGCTATGCGAAAGCAGTCACTACCAATTGCTGACGCTCTACCAGCAAAATGGCAAATGTATGCTGAAGCTATTGAACAACAACAAGGACAAATTGTAGATCTTCTTTCTAATGAAGATGTACGTAACGATATTTTCATCCGTATTATGCTTGAGGATTTACAAGTTCGAACATTTTTACGTGAAGATTTAGCAAGATTACAGGCACTCGGCTTTGACGTTGTATTACCGGCTTGGCTTAAGGATTTAAAACAGTCAAAAATGCGTGTTCGTGTAAGTACTGGCAATGTATCGACAAAGAAGGTTGCTGGACTAGATGATATTTTAACATTCAAATGGCAGTTTTCTATGAACGGACAGTCCATTTCACCTGAGCAATTTAAAGAGCTTGTAGAGGAGAAACGCGAATTCATTCGTATAGGTACTGAATGGTTTAGAGTCGATGCAAACTGGATGCAAGAAATGCGTACATTGATGCAGCAAGCAGAAGATGAAAGCTGGACTGTTCGTGAATTGCTATTCCGCGAGCTACCAGAGGATTTATCCTTACCTCTTGAAGAAGAGGATGCCGATGATGAAATGCGAGATGACCCAATTTTTGCATTTGAATTGCAACAATCGCTTAAATCCTATATGGAGCAGCTTCAAGAGAAAAAAGGACTTCCGTCAGTACCGGTTCCTACATCTTTGCAGGCCGAATTACGTCCTTATCAGCATGAGGGCTTCGAATGGCTTGTCTTCATGCGCGAACAAGGCTTTGGTGCGTGTCTAGCTGATGATATGGGTCTTGGTAAAACGGTTCAGCTTATTTCATATTTGCTTTATCTTAATGAAACGATTAAGGATACAAAGCCAGCCATCATTATTTGTCCTACATCAGTGTTAGGCAACTGGCAAAAGGAACTGGCCCGTTTTGCTCCTTCTTTGATTGTGCATACGCATTATCAGGCGAATCGAGCAAAGGAGGATGCTTTTAAACAGCTAGTAGAAAGAGAAAAACCACATGTAATTTTATCTACTTACGGCACCGTATCTCAGGATGCTGAGTTTTTACAGGAAGTAGAATGGGCAACAGTTGTACTGGATGAAGCTCAAAATATTAAAAATATGCAAACGCTCCAATCAAGAGCTATTCGTAAATTACAGGGTACGCATCATATTGCTTTAACAGGTACTCCAGTGGAAAACCGGTTATCGGAGCTATGGGCAATTTTTGACTTTATCCATAAAGGCTATTTAGGTAGCTTCGGTCGCTTTAACGAAGAATTTATTTTACCGGTAGAACGAGATGAGTCTGAGTCACATAAACAGAAGTTACGTACAAAAATTCAACCGTTTTTACTTCGTCGTACAAAACGTGACCCACATTTACAACTTAACTTACCAGATAAACAAGAGTCTCATGATTATTGTCCATTAACAACTGAGCAAGCATCTCTATATGAAGGATATATATTAGAGACGCTCGATCAGCTAGAGCAATTAACAGGCTTTCAAAAAAAAGGACGCGTCTTAAAGATGCTCAGTAAGTTAAAGCAATTATGTAATCATCCTGCCTTGTATTTAAAAGAACCTTTCGAGGATGCCGAATCAATGCTGACTCGTTCTACGAAATTAGAACGTATCGTGCAAATGGCTACAGAAATTGTGGACAATGGCGAGCAGTGCCTCATTTTCACACAATATATTGGAATGGGACAATTACTACAGCATTGTTTTAGTGAACTATATAATATTGATGCACCGTTCTTAACAGGTGCAATGCCTAAGCAGCAGCGTGACCGCTTAGTAGAGGCTTTTCAGGCAGGAGAGTTCCCAATATTTATCCTTTCCTTAAAAGCAGGTGGAACAGGGCTAAATTTAACAGCTGCAAATCATGTATTACACGCAGATCGCTGGTGGAATCCAGCCGTTGAAAATCAAGCGACAGACCGTGCATATCGAATTGGTCAAACACAATTTGTGCAAGTGCATAAGTTTGTTACTATTGGTACCATCGAAGAGAAAATCGATAAAATGCTTGCTCAGAAATCTGCATTATCAGAAGAACTAATTCAATCAAGCAAGTGGTTAACTGAGTTAGAAGATGATGAACTTCGTGATTTAATGACGCTCGATTTTTAAAGATTTGAAGTGCGCCAAGAGCAAAACGTTCTTGGCGCTCTTTTTTTCAGTGGATCTTGCTTGTTACTTCTCCCCCTACTTACTTCATATTTATATTTAGTTGTGTTTAAAAGGCTCATTGCTGTGCGGTCTTCAGCAATGAACTACGTTATGAAAGGTATACATCATTCCTCTCTAAATTGATTACGGTGCAAGTATAGAAGGAGAATGGCGGATCAGACAACTTGCACTTGCCCCGTATGTACCATTTAGGACTGCGATACTACTGGTAATTGTACTTCTACTTCAGGTAGTACAAAATCCTTTAAGCCGTCCTGCTCATCAGGTGGCTTTGGCAACACAATAGCCCCGTCACTATCCCTTGGCTTAAGCTGATAAAATCGGACATCTTCTACGACTACCTCTGTTATAAAAACCTTTGTGCTTTTTTCATCTAAAAATGATCTTGATTGAATACGACCATTTGCCCCAATTAATGAGCCTTTTCCGCAATATTTGACGATATGCTCTGCAAGCCTTCCCCATACTGTACAAAGAATAAAGTCAGCATCCACTTCCCCACGACTGTTTTTGTAATTGCGATTAATGGCTAGTGAAAAATGTGTTTGCACGCGATTTCCAGATAAGTGTCGTAACACTGGATCCTTTGTTAACCTTCCGACCAGTCCGACTTGGTTCATTGATTCACCTCCTTTGCTTTTGATTGCTCTCATCATACAAAAATTAATTCAGCATTGGCAAAAGTCGATTTTTATCATTTCCTTTAGTTTTTAATCATAAATTGGGTATATTGAGGTTTTTACTTTTCAATTATTGAATGATTTTTCGAGCTGAATGCTTTTCACTGTAGTAGCAAATGCTAATTGTTGAAATATGCAATTTCGCTGTTTTTGTTGATTGTGCAAAAAGAGCATGGCCCCTTCCATAAACAGTGCTAATTGAATATGTTATACTAAAAAAGATGACCGACTTAGGAGGATATTACATAATGAAAACGTTTAAGATGCTTTCCTTTGACCTTGTCACAAAAGACGGCATGCAACCTTTCCCTTTAGTCGATGGTATTATTATTAACCAAGAAAATAGCCATCAATCTTGGATTCTTGAACTGTTTATGGACCGACAATATCGTTCAACTTTTGATGAACTTTTAGCAAATGCTAATGTCTTTAATGTACGTGCAGTTATTTCATTTCCAGATAATGAGCCTGCTCCTTTCCAGGTTGCCGTACATACAGTTCAAGAAATTGGCGAGCACATCTCTGTCCTGTTAAAAGGAAAGCTCAAGATAAAACGCTCAAAATATGCCGAGCAATTGCTTGCCGAGTTGCTAGCAGAGGGTGTTACTTTAGATAAGTTATTGGACCGCTTCTCGCACGATATGAAAGAACGACCAAAACTAAAAAATGATTGAACTTGATTTAACGATGCAAACATCTGCATCGTTATTTTTTTATTGGACAGGTATAGATTTTAAGGTACAATACGATGTAAAAATTATAGGAGGTAACTATACTTGACTATTGCTATTAGAAAAAAGCCTGTTAAATTATTGTGGCTTGAGGCTTTAAAGAGGCGGTTGTTCGATGAGGATCCAGATTTTAGCTATTATAATGAGCAATTTCGACGACTCGATGCCGGCTTTGCTGGTGAAAGGAGAGTGGACCGTGAATGGCTTGAATTAGTATGTCCCTATACTTTTTTAGTGTTACATAATTTAATTCTGATCAATTCTGCACACCATTCACATCAACTCGATACACTTTTCATTTGCCGTCATTTTATGCTAGTTGTTGAAATAAAAAATATTAACGGCCGTCTTGATTTTGACGATACTACTCATCAGTGTATCCGAACAAAGCCAGATGGTACTGTTGAAGGATTTCCAAATGCACTTACTCAGACCCAACGACATATGCAATTTCTTAAAGTTATTTCCCAAAACTATTCTCTCCCCATTGAGGGCGCAGTTATTATTTCTAACCCCTCCGCGATCATTGCCAGTCATCCAAACACAATTCCGATTTTCCATGTTTCAGGACTTCAAAAACATCTCCATTCTCTTTTTAAAAAATATACACAACCTATTTTAAGCGATGAACAACTAACTCAAATGGCTCAACAACTTCTTAGTCGACATCAGCCATCGAAAGTTCCGACTTCTCTTGATGCTTCACGATTTCGCCAAGGCGTGCTTTGCCCGAAATGCCAATACAAGTCCCAAATGCATTATGCTCGGGGAATTTGGAAATGTTCATACTGTCGCTATGCAAGCGAAGAAATTTTTGCTGAAGCCTTACAAGATTATCGATACTTAGTTAGACCGACAATTACCAACAAACAGTTACGTGAATTTTTCAATATTCATTCCAGTGATGCTGCCAATCGTTTACTTAGAAAATTCCAATTTCCCTATACAGGTTCTTATAAAAATCGCGTTTACCAATTACCTGAAAATTTAGTGGACTATATGAAGCCATTTTTCCGTTCTTCTTGAGGGGTTCTTGTGTGCGGGGATTTACTTTTTTCCGCTTTGTGGGTATTTGCTTTCCTTCCGCGGGTATTTCCTTCTCTTCCGCGGGTATTCACTCCTCTTCCGCGGGTATTTGCTTCCCTTCCGCGGATATTCACTTCTCTTCCGCGGGTATTTCCTTCTCTTCCGCGGATATTCACTCCTCTTCCGCGGGTATTCACTTCCTTCCGCGGGTATTCACTTCTCTTCCGCTGGTATTTCCTCCTTCCGCGGGTATTCGCTTCCCTTCCGCGGGTATTCACTCCTCTTCCGCGGGTATTCACTTCTCTTCCGCGGGTATTTCCTCCTTTCGCGGGTATTTGCTTCTCTTCCGCGGGTATTCACTCCTCTTCCGCGGGTATTCACTCCTCTTCCGCGGATATTCACTTCTCTTCCGCGGGTATTTGCTTCCCTTCCGCGGGTATTCACTTCTCTTCCACGGGTATTTCCTCCTCTTCCGCGGGTATTCGCTTCCCTTCCGCGGGTATTTCCTCCTTCCGCGGGTATTCGCTTTCCTTACGCGGGTATTCACTCCTCTTCCGCGGGTATTCGCTTCCTTCCGCGGGTATTCACTTCTCTTCCGCTGGTATTTCCTCCTTCCGCGGGTATTTCCTCCTTTCGCGGGTATTCACTCCTCTTCCGCGGGTATTTCCTCCTTCCGCGGGTATTCGCTTCTCTTCCGCGGGTATTTCCTTCTCTTGCGCGGGTATTTCCTCCTCTTCCGCGGGTATTCACTCCTCTTCCGCGGGTATTCGCTTCCCTTCCGCGGGTATTTCCTTCTCTTCCGCGGGTATTCACTCCTCTTCCGCGGGTATTCGCTTCCCTTCCGCAGGTATTTCCTCCTTCCGCGGGTATTCGCTTCTCTTCCGCGGGTTATTTCCTCCTTCCAGCGGGCCGCGAATATTCACTCCCTCCCTCCGCGAATTTAAAATATAAAAAAGAGTGTTCCATTAGTTGGAAACACTCTTTTTTAAATTATCGCGTAACTTTCTCTTCGACGATCTTTTCTTTAACTACGCCATTAGCATTTGGAACGTTGTTATAGCCATTTGTACCATTTAAATCAGCATTTGTTCCTGGTGTTGTAGTTCCTGGTACTGTCGTCGTACCTGGTGTTGTAGTTCTTGGTGCAGTAGTAGTTCCTGGCGTTGTAGCTTCCGGAAGCACAGTGTTACGGTTAACACCATTAACGTCACGATTGTAAACGTCATTTCGTCTAGCCGGCTCTACAGTTTCTTCTACTTTCTCAACACCTCGGCGAACGTCGTGTTTAACGTTCTCCGCTGGTCTTGTTTCAACTGCTCTATTTCCCCAGTTACAACCTCCAAGGAATAAAGCAGCAAGAATAATTGCCAAAAATGACATTCTCCACATATGAAAAAACCTCCTTCCCTCGGTGCTATGTCAGCAAATACAATGTGTGTATTTGTGATCCTACATAGATTGCCCGGGAAAGGAGGGAACTATCCGATTTTTTTTTAAACTATTTTTGTTTTTCTTTTAACAATTGTTCAATGTATGCTGCTTCTGCTTTACAGTCGTAGCTATAATTTGTACCTAGCTCTTTTTGCAAGGCCTCAATTATTTCAATTTGTTTAGCTGTTGGTTCTTCATTTAAAATTTTTGCAATTACATCGTCGATTTTCTGCGCCATCTCTTCATGGAAATCAGTACTCATCAAAACATCTGCTGGGATTTTTTCGATCCATGCGGCATTTTCTTGAAAATAAGTTTGCCAGTTAGCAATAAAGTCTTCCATAGAAAAACGCTCCTCTTTCCAATCAATACTTGCTAAGTATGATTCAAAAGATGTTGAAATCGAACGCGTAATGCTAATTTTAATACCTGAAGACAATTCCTTATACATCTATATAATCCTCCTACGTTTTAAAAACAAAACTACATGTATTCATTCACAATCACATATAGCGCCATTACATTTTTATAAAATATCGTGATTTCTTTAACTGCACTTTCTATAGATAAACTATTAAAAGATTAGCAGTAAAGATATTCTTCGATATAATTAGTTTAAATCTTTTAGCCTATAATTGCAAATTACACCTGTTTTGGTTGTGCAGGTCCAATAGCGAATAGAATATCCGCTTCACATACTAGTTCCCCATCGACTGTCGCCACACCATGACCTTTGCCCATTACTCCACGTAGTTTCACGAACTCTACTTCTAATCGAAGTTGATCTCCTGGTACGACTTGGCGCTTGAAACGACAATTATCAATACCCGTCAAAAAAGCTAAACGACCTTTGAATTCATCTGCGTTTAATAATGCTACGCCACCCACTTGTGCTAGCGCCTCTACAATTAAAACCCCAGGCATTACTGGATAGCCAGGGAAATGCCCATTAAAAAAGTCTTCATTCATAGAGACATTTTTTAAACCGACTGCACGCTTGCCTTCTTCTAATTCAACGATACGATCAACGAATAAAAAAGGATAACGATGTGGTAAAATTGCTTGAATTTGCTCTGCTGTTAACATTTCTTTTCCCCCTTAATGCTTAATATCAATTTCGCCTTGGCGTAATTGCCGCTGACGCTTCGCTTTCGCGCAGAAAACATTTGCCGCTGACGCTTCGCTTTCGCGCAGAAAACATGATGTTGGTCACTCAGGCGTTTTCACAGGATGTGAAGTTCTTAGCCTGAGTTCCTCTAATTCAGTAAATGTTACAAAACATTTGCTGAATTAAGATAAATAATATGTAAAACAAAGTATGGTAAAGAATAATATTATTCTTTACCATTCATAATATCAAATATATGCTGCCATGTTTCTGGTTTGAAAATATCCATGGCTTTACCTTGTCCAATTACACTATAGCCAATTATTGCACCTAAAACTGCGGCAACAACAACTAAGATGATAATAAGTACAACGCGTAGCCAAATCGGAATCAGCCGTATTTGCACCCATCGAACCTCTCGTTGCTTTCCATTTGAGCCGTGTTCCTTCTCTTCTGGTGGCGTATCGGTTTCTTTTGTTTGCATAGAACCTCGACTTGAATCGTTTGTCATAGATTGTACTCCTCTTCATTCCTTACTAAACAGTAATAACGGATTTACTATCGAATACCATTAATGAGCCCAAGCATTTGGTCTGCTAAAGTGACAGCTCTTGAATTGAATTGATAAGAACGCTGTGTCTGCATTAAATCCGTCATTTCCTTCGAAAGATTTACATTCGACATTTCAAGAGCACCGCTCTGCATACCAATTTGCTGACGATTTGCTCCTCGTAATTCAGTGACAACTTCAGCTTGCGTATATCCTAGCTGAGCCAGGTTATTCGGCAATCCAACATAGGATCCAGAAATGTCCTCCATAAGCTGTGGCTTTTGGAACTCTGTCACCCCTACATTAGTACGTCTAATATCTCCATTTGGATATGATGCCTCTAATACGCCCCCATCACGAATAGCGAAACTTTTTACATCATCTGGTAATGTAATAGCTTGTCCATTTTCGTTTGCCAATGGATATCCATCTGCAGTTACAACCATTACTGTTCCATTATTTAATGGTGATAAATAAAAGTCACCTTGACGAGTATACACTGTTTTTGTGCGATTTTCACCATCTGGCATTAAAATATTGAAATATTGTTTTGGTTTTGTAAAAGCTAAATCAAGGTCTCGATCTGTTGTTTGTAGAGAGCCTTGCTTTTGATTAGATTGGATTTGTCCAAGCATTGCACCTGAACCATAACGGATACCAACAGGTGATTGTCGAACAGCTCGATCTTGCTTGTCATTGTTAAATTGCTGATAAAGCAATTCATTAAATGTAGTTTCTTTTGATTTAAAGCCCTGTGTATTGCTATTGGCAATGTTATTACTAATTGTATCTAGTCTATTTTGTAATTGCCCCATTGTGTTTGTTGCAGTCATCATGGTACGTAGCATGATCAAACGCCTCCTGTTCGCCTATTATACTTTCCCGATTTCATTAGCAGCCTTTTCCATACTGCGATCATAAGCTTGTAACACTTTTTGGTTAGCCTCGAAAGCGCGATATGCTGTCATTAAATCAGTCATTGTGCGACTAGAATCTACGTTTGAGCCTTCTAGATAATTTTGACGCAGTGTAAAGGATACGCCATTGGCACCGTAAGCTGTCGGTAAGTTCTCACCGTTTTCTGTTCGGATTAAACCATTATCCTGTTTACGTAGCATGTTCGGATCCGTTGCATATGATACGCCAACACGAGCTACTTGCTGATCATTAACATAAATTGCTCCGTTCTCATCTAGGCGGAAATCATCATTTGGTAGCTGGATGCGTTGGCCTCCGTCTGATAACACATACAGCCCTTGTGGATTTACTAAATAGCCTTGACCATCTAATGTGAAATTCCCGTTGCGTGTATATGCTTCTCCGCCTTCTGGATGTGCTAAACGGAAGAAAATAGATCCACTAGTACCATCTGCATTTTGCGGTAAGTTTCCATCGATCAAAGCCATATCTGTCGTAAAATCAGTGCTATAGATTTGGCCTTGTATGTAATTTGGTAATGTTTCTTGCATATAAATCCCTGTATTTAATGCGCCAACTTGGCTCATATATTGAGAGCCTGCTTGCTGATTAGCCGGTGCATTCGTTTTCCCTACACTTGACATGAGCATATCGGGAAATGACCGAATTGTTGATTGGTCTGCTTTAAACCCTGGTGTATCCGCATTTGATAAATTATTGGTTAGTAATTCTGTTCGTCTTTGTTGTGCAATCATACCAGTTGCAACTGTATAAAACCCTTTAAACAAAGGACTCACCTCATTATATTTTTATAAGGATGCCGGCACTCGATCAATATTTTCAAGCATAATCCCTGTACCAATTGCTACACAATCCATAGGTTGCTCTGCAATGAATACAGGTACTTTTAGTTCTTCGATTAGTAGCTGGTCCATACCGTGTAGTAAAGCACCACCGCCAGTAATAATGACCCCACGATCAATTATATCAGCTGATAACTCTGGTGGCGTTTTTTCTAAAACATTTTTTGCAGATTGGACAATCATAGCAACCGATTCATGTAATGCACGTTCAATTTCTTCAGAGTGAATCGTTATTGTACGTGGTAAACCTGTCACCATATCTCGACCACGAATATCCATTGAATCGTTTCGGCTACCTTTAAAGACTGTACCGATTGTAATTTTAATGGCTTCTGCAGTACGTTCACCAATTAGCAATTTATATTCTTTTTTAATATATTGCAAAATATCATTATCAAAAATGTCTCCTGCTACCTTAATGGACTCACTCGTTACAATATCACCCATTGATAGGACTGCAACATCTGTTGTTCCGCCGCCAATATCGACTACCATATTGCCGCTAGGTTGGAATATATCCATGCCTGCACCAATTGCAGCTACTTTTGGTTCTTCTTCTAAGTATACTTTTTTTCCACCTGATTTTTCTGCGGCTTCACGGATAGCTTTTTGCTCAACACTAGTAATGTTCGTTGGACAGCAAATTAAAATACGTGGTTTAGCTAAAAATCCTTTTACATCTAACTTGTTAATGAAATGTCTTAGCATGGCTTCTGTAACGTCAAAATCCGCAATGACACCATCTCGTAGTGGACGAATTGCAGTAATGTTACCAGGCGTACGCCCTACCATTTGGCGAGCCTCTTCCCCCACCGCTAATACTTTATTTGTTTTTTTATCAATCGCCACAACAGATGGTTCATTTAAGACGATTCCTTTACCTTTAACGTGTATTAATACGTTCGCAGTTCCTAAGTCAATGCCAATATCTTTCGAAAACATTTTATAATTTCTCCTTCCCGCCATTTCCAACTACATAACGTTCATTTTTATCTGTTTATCTAGAATATTTTATCATATCCTTTTGGTAATTTCACCTAAATTTAGTGAATAGAACTGCATTCCTTTCAATTATATGAACAGTTATTGAAAAGAAGAAATTGCCTAAACAATTTTTTATATGGTCCATCATCGAAAGTTTGAGCTGACACTTTTCAAGCGTATTTATGTGATTATGTTGATTGTAGTGGAGGATGGGCGACTCCTCAGGGATTAGCGATAGAGGAATGAAGGCTAAAACCATCACATCCTGTGATAACGCCTTCGTGACCAACATCGGTGCCGCTACCGCTTCGCTTTCGCGCAAAAAACATCTGTTGGCCCGAGACCCCGCAGTGAAGCGGCTCATCGGACACCCACAGGAAGCTTTGCTCTGTGCGAAAGCGTAGCGACAGCAACAACAAAGCGCAGTCGGAACGTAAATCAACCATACGTTATTGTGATGAATTCATTTTCATATGAATACTTTGAAGATTTATCGGAACAAAGTCTCGTTTTATCGGAACAATTCCTGTTTTTCTCTACTATGGGCAACTACTTGAGAATCAGCGCCACAGACGAGACCCTACAGCGAAGCGGAAGTTATCTGTGCGAAAGCGTAGCGGCAGCGACAAATGTTTTATCTGTGCGAAAGCGTAGCGTCAGCGACAAATGTTTTATCTGTGCGAAAGCGTAGCGTCAGCGACAAATGTTTTATCTGTGCGAAAGCGTAGCGTCAGCAACAAAGCGCCCAGCCGGAACGGAAATCAACCCCACGTTATTGTGAGTAGCTTTTTATGAGGAAATATGTATCTAACTTGTCCTACTTTGCATAAAAAAAGAACGAATCATTCATGACTCGCTCTTTCTTTCCACTTGTTTTTCGTTGCCTCTCCTCCGCGAATATGACGTACGGCCTTATGGTAGGCGAGTATTTCCTTTACTTGCTCAGCTAATCCTTCATGAATTGTTGGCAGTCGCTCTGTTAAATCTTTATGCACCGTACTTTTTGAATAACCTGTCATTTTCGCGAGGACACGCACAGTCTCACGCGTCTCAATCAATAATTCACCGAGGCGTATACAGCGCTTCCGAATGTGCTCGTGCACGTTCTTCGTCCTTTCCACACAAATTCACAAATGGCTTTGGCATCAGATGCACGTCTGCGCATTTCTTCAAATTATGTAAAGACAAAGCTATTCAGAACACATTTTACATTTTCACGATAAATTACTGATTTTTTATGCATTTTTTAGTATTCGTTTCTTTCATGAAAGTGATCATTTTCATTGTTTGGGAGAAAAGAAAGTGCCTATTATCAATTATGCTTCTGCATAATCGATAGTAGGCACGATGCTGGGCTTGAGTTACTCTAGTTTAGCAGCCGCTGAACTAAGTTAAAAGCCTAGTAATTTTTTCGGATTAATATATTTTCCGTTTTCAAGTACTTCAAAATGCATGTGAACGCCAGCTGCTTGGTTCCACTCATTGTCAGTCGCTTTTCCAAGTACCTGACCTTGTGTTACCTCATCGCCTTCCTTGACAGCAATGTCTTTTACAGAGCTATAATTTGTTTCCTTACCATTTGCATGCTCGATAACAATTTTATTGCCTGTAAATGCATCAAGTTTTACTTGTTTTACTTTACCGCTTAAAGCAGCAAGTACTTCGAATTCTTCACCATTCATAGAAAGAGAAATACCGGAAGATGTCGTAAATGTTTGATTAAATACCATTAGTGCTTTTTCACGTGACTCTGCATTAGCCTCTACATCATAAAACTCTTGTGAAACTTGAATTTTATTAAGATTTGCTTCCTTGAATGGGTACTTCATATTTTCTGTTCGTGCATTGGTTTCAACTACAGGACCTGAATCTACTTCTGCTACTTCTGGTAATGGAGCCTCTTCTACTTTTGATACGAGACTATTGTAACCAAGTAGCAAACCTGCTAGCATTAGAGCACCACCAGCGTAAACAACTGGCCAAAACCATGGTTTCTTCTGTAATTGAACTTTTTCATCTTGATTTTGAGAAGTTTTACTATTTTTATCCTCTCTCATTTTCATCACCTCTAGTTGCAGTGTGAACAACTAGAAGTTATTTTAAACATGCATCTATCTTTTTTATCTCAATATCTTGATAATAGTAGTGTAAAATTTCGGTAGCAGTTTTCCCATCACTTGCCATAGCCTCTGCTCCATATTGACTCATACCTACCCCATGCCCGTATCCTTTCGTGCTCACCTGCACTTTTCCAGCAGTGGCGTTATATGCGATTTTAAAGTCTGTTGATGATATTTGTAAAAGTGTTCGAACTTCTCGTCCTGACCATACATTCTTCCCTAGCTGCATGCGCTCAACACGTCCCGAATCATTTAAAAAGAACTGTACACGGTTGAAATCGTTTGCCTGCCATTTAACAGGCCATAGTGCATTCCATTCAGTCAATGTCCATTCTTTCATCGCTGCAAACTTTGGTGATGATAGATCCGAATTACTCGCAACGCTTTGTAGATATGGTACATCATTGCCACTAAATTCGTAGGCACTTTCTGTTTTACCATTACTAGTAGAGTGAAACATTGCCGTAATTAATTCATTATTATATAGAAGAACTTGTCCTTTCGTTTCGTTAATAGCCTCGACAATTTTCTTTTCATTCCCCGGGAAATTGCTAGTCCAATTCTCTTTTCTTTGCTCCTTATTGTAAAAAACTTGTTTAGCAACAGTAGGAGCGATGGCTATTTTACCGTAATTTGTCGATTTCAATGCGTAAGTCCTTGCGGCAATAGCCTGTGCCTTTAAAGCTTCTTTTTTAAATGAAACAGGCATTTCTGCGGCTATCACACCAGTCACATACGTTTCTAAAGGGATTTTCTCCGGTTGTCCCTCCACTTCTATGAATATTTCACAAGCTTGCTCTGTTGTTGTTGCAGGCGAATCCTCAACCGTACGTCTCTCACCAAATGCCACAGGAAGCATATATAATGCTCCAATCAAACAAATCATGCCTATACTCATTATCCATTTTTTCATAAGGAATAATATGCTGAAACTTTTCAAAATATACGATTGAGGGCTCTCTAAAAATCTCTTATCACCATAACTTGAAGTTAATTTCCGTTCCGGCTGGGCGCTTTGTTGCTGCCGCTTCGCTTTCGCACAGATAAAACATTTGTAGCTGCCGCTTCGCTTTCGCTACAGAAAACATTTGTTGCTGCCGCTTCGCTTTCGCACAGATAAAACATTTGTTGCTGCCGCTTCGCTTTCGCACAGATAAAACATTTGTTGCTGCCGCTTTGCTTTCGCTACAGAAAACATTTGTTGCTGCCGCTTCGCTTTCGCACAGAGCAAAGCTTCCTGTGGGCGTCGGGGCAATAGATGTTATTTGTGCGAAAGCGCAGTGTAACGTAGCGACAGCGACACGAGGTTGGTCACGAAGGCGTTCTCACAGGATGTGATGGTTTTAGCCTTTGTTCCTCTTTCGCTGATCCCCAAGGAGTCGCCCAGCCTCCACTTCAACTTTTAACATGGTATACGTTTTAAAATCGCTAAATAGGACCTCACATCCTCTTAAATGATGGAAATACGCTTCTTTCCACAGATACATTGTCACTGTTAAAACGGTTTTAGTCCTCTTTCTTTTCTATTGCAGCGTCACTCTCGCCAGCATGGACTAAACTATAAAGAAAAAACCCTTTGCTCCTATGCAAAGGGTTTTGAAATCTATTTAGTTTGTTGGTAATTCAACAGTTGACTTCTCTTTAATGATAACATCCTCAACTGGTACACGTTCAATTTGTGCGCCAAGTGAAGCCAATTTGCCATGGAAATCGACATAACCACGATCTAAGTGATGCAGTTTTGTAACTCTAGTTATACCTTCAGATACAAGTCCTGCTAAAATTAGTGCAGCCGCAGCTCGTAAATCAGTCGCCATTACTTCAGCACCCTGAAGGTTTATAGGCCCTTCGATAAACACAGAACGTCCTTCTATTTTAGCACTGGCATTCATACGACGGAACTCCTCAACATGCATAAAACGATTTTCAAAAACCGTTTCCGTAATTATACTCGTACCTTCAGCAGTTAACATCAAGGCCATCATTTGAGATTGCATATCTGTCGGGAAACCTGGATGTGGCATAGTTTTAATATCAACTGCTTTTAATGTTTTAGAAGCGCGTACGCGGATTCCTTCATCTAGCTCAGTGATTTCTACACCCATCTCACGCATCTTTGCAATTAATGCTGTCATATGTTCTGGAACTGCATTTTCAATCGTTACATCACCTTTTGTAATTGCTGCTGCAACCATAAATGTGCCAGCTTCAATACGGTCAGGAATAATATGATGTTCTGTTCCATATAATGTATCGACTCCTTCGATACGAATCGTATTCGTACCTGCACCGATAACACGGCCACCCATACTATTAATGAAGTTTGCAAGATCTACAATTTCAGGCTCTTTCGCTGCATTTTCAATTACAGTTGTTCCTTGCGCTAACGCTGCAGCCGTCATAATATTTTCTGTTGCCCCAACGCTAGGGAAGTCCAAATACACATTTGCGCCTTTTAAACGTCCGTCTGCCTTCGCCTCTACAAAACCATGACCAAAAGAAATTTTTGCTCCCATAGCCTCAAAGCCCTTTAAATGTAACTCAATTGGACGGGAACCGATTGCACAGCCCCCAGGTAATGCAACACGAGCATAGCCATTTCTTGCAAGTAAAGAACCCATCACTAAAATCGATGCACGCATTTTACTAACATATTCAAATTGAGCTTCACTAGAAAGTTCTTTTGTAGTATCTATATATACTGTATTATCCTCAGGTATATATGTAACAGCCGCATTTAGACTTTTTAGTACTTCATTTATAGTAAAGACGTCTGCTAAGTTAGGGACTTCCTTAATTACATTTTCTCCTTTAGAAGCAAGTAAAGCTGCTGCTAGGATTGGTAACACCGCATTTTTTGCGCCCTCTACGCGTACTTTCCCCTGTAGCTGTTGGCCGCCAGTCACTATTATTTTTTCCACCCTATGTCCCTCCGAATTCAATCTATTAACCTATCAAAATTTTATTTTAAAAAGAAGTATAATGTCATAATCAGTAAACAAACAACTCTATAGTACAACTTTTCTGACGCTCGTTCAAGCATCCAAATCACTATTTTACGGCATTTTTTAATATTTTGCTATTTATTTATTGTACGCATGATTTTTTTTTTTGTGAATGACCAATAACACGGGAGATAAGCGTTAATTTTATATATATACCCAAAGATATGTGAACAAAAAACAAAATCTCACAAATTTCTTTTTTACATATTTCAAAGGACCACATAAATTATGTTATAAAGTCCTGTGAAATATGTAGATTTAATACTTAACATAGAGGGTCTATTAAAATAAATACGGAAGATTCCCTGACCACTTTGAAATTTGGAGAAAGAAATTTGAAACGGCTGATCCTACCGCAATGCTTAATAAAATATAAATTAGTTGGACTTGAAATACTTTATTCTTCTTAAAGAGCTTTTCTAACATAAATGCTTGTAGCGCATAAAAAGTAATAGCGATAAAAAATATATGCGATAAAATACCTATTAAAGCTTCCTGCCCTATTGCCTCATAAATTCCCATGTTTGTTCCTCCATAATAATTCCTCTTGCCAATGCTTAAACGGTACATTTGAGATAATGTTAAAAAACGGACAGATGTTGAATCTGCCCGTTAAAATTTGAATTAGATATTACCCTCATGAACGTTGATACGATTCAACGCACGTTTTAATGCTAGGTCAGCACGTTTGAAATCAATGTTATCTTGTTTATCTTGAAGACGACCTTCAGCACGTTTAACGGCTTCTTTAGCACGTTTAACATCGATGCTTTCAGCAATTTCAGCAGATGGCGCTAAAATTGAGATTTTTTCAGGGCGAACTTCAATAAAACCACCGCTTAAGGCAACTAGTTCAGTTGAACCGTCTTCTTTTTTAAGCTTCACTGCACCAATTGCAAGTGGAGCAACCATAGGAATATGGCCTGCAAGAACACCGATTTCACCTGAAGTTGTTTTAGCGATTACCATTGATACTTCAGAATCGTATACTGGGCCGTCGGGAGTGACAATATTGACTAGAACTGTCTTCATATTTTTTCCTCCTCGTCCCTAGTATTAAACCTCTACGCCCATGCTTTTCGCTTTTTCAACCACTTCATCAATAGATCCAACTAGACGGAAAGCATCTTCTGGTAGGTGATCCCATTTGCCATCAAGGATTTCCTTGAATGAGCGAACAGTTTCTTTAACAGGTACATAAGAACCTTTTTGACCAGTGAATTGTTCCGCAACGTGGAAGTTTTGAGATAAGAAGAATTGAATACGACGAGCACGTTCTACTGTTTGTTTATCTTCATCAGATAATTCATCCATACCTAAGATAGCAATGATATCTTGTAATTCACGGTAACGTTGGATTGTACGTTGTACGCCAGTAGCGATTGCGTAGTGCTCAGCGCCTACGATTTCTGGTGATAAAGCACGAGAAGTCGAAGCTAATGGGTCAACCGCAGGGTAGATACCCATTTCTGATAATTTACGCTCAAGGTTAGTAGTTGCATCTAAGTGGGCGAAAGTTGTAGCCGGAGCCGGGTCAGTATAGTCATCGGCTGGTACATAAATCGCTTGAATAGAAGTTACAGAACCTTTGTTAGTAGATGTGATACGTTCTTGTAATTTACCCATTTCAGTTGCAAGTGTTGGTTGGTAACCTACCGCAGAAGGCATACGACCTAATAGGGCAGAAACCTCAGAACCTGCTTGTGTGAAACGGAAGATATTGTCGATGAATAAAAGTACGTCAGCACCTTGCTCATCACGGAAGTATTCTGCCATTGTAAGACCAGTTAATGCTACACGCATACGTGCACCTGGTGGCTCGTTCATTTGACCGAATACCATCGCTGTTTGCTTGATAACGCCTGAATCGCTCATCTCGAAGAATAAGTCGTTCCCTTCACGAGTACGCTCACCTACACCAGCGAATACAGAGATACCTGAGTGCTCTTGTGCGATGTTGTTGATTAATTCTTGGATTAATACAGTTTTACCTACACCGGCACCACCGAATAGACCGATTTTACCACCTTTAATATATGGTGCTAATAAGTCTACTACTTTGATACCTGTTTCAAGAATTTCAACTGTAGTTGAAAGTTCATCGAAAGTTGGTGCTTCGCGGTGAATTGAATCACGACGAACGTCAGCTGGAATCTCTTCACCTAAGTCGATTACTTCTCCAAGTACGTTGAATACACGACCTAAAGTAACTTCACCAACTGGTACTGAGATAGCTTTTCCTGAGTCTGTTACTGCTGCTCCACGTTGTAAGCCATCAGTAGATGACATTGCAATTGTACGAACAGAATCATCACCTAAATGAAGAGCAACTTCTAATGCAAGAATTGTTGGTTCTTCATTAGGACGTTCAATCTTAACTGTTAGTGAGTTATAGATTGCTGGTAATTGGCCATTGTCAAATTTTACGTCAACAACTGGACCCATTACTTGAATAACATGTCCTTTATTCATTACTGTGTATCCTCCTATCGTATTCTTATACGACATTGGGAAGCTGGGCCTATTCTAAGGCTGCAGCTCCACCAACGATTTCTGTAATTTCTTGTGTAATCGCCGCTTGACGTGCACGGTTATATTGCAATGAAAGGTCTGAAATAAGATCAGATGCGTTATCAGTTGCATTTTTCATAGCCGTCATACGAGAAGCATGTTCACTTGCTTTTCCATCTAATAATGCGCCGTAAACTAAGCTTTCCGCGTATTGTGGAAGTAATACTTCTAGAATTGCTTCACCAGATGGCTCAAATTCGTAAGAAGCATTACTGCTAGCAGGTGCAAGATCCGTTAATGGAAGAAGTTTTTTCTCTGTCACTTCGCTAGCAATAGCGCTGACAAAGTGATTGTAGTACATATAAAGTTCATCATACGTACCATCAGTGAACATACCAACAGCTTTACGAGCGATTTCTTTAATATCAGCAAATGTTGGTTGGTCCGGAAGACCGACAACATCGCTGATGACATTATGATCACGTTTCACAAAGTAGTCACGAACAACACGACCTACTGCTAAAATAACGTATTCGTCTTTTGATTTATGACGCTCGTCAATTGTACGTTGTACTTGACGTAGGATACTTGAATTGTAAGCACCTGCAAGACCACGGTCAGAACCAATGACTAAGTAAGCTGTTTTCTTAACAGGACGAGCAGTTAACATTGGATGTCCACTGTCTTTTGTCCCTGAAGCGATTGCGCCTACTACGTCCTGAATTTTTTCCATGTAAGGAACGTACGCTTTAGCGTTTTGCTCTGCACGACGTAACTTGGAAGAAGAAACCATCTGCATCGCTTTCGTAATTTGTTTCGTACTCTTTGTAGAATTAATACGACCTTTTATTTCGCGTAAGTTTACCACTGATATTTCACCACCTTTTGTTTTTTAATCAAGTGACTAGCTCGAACTTATTCTGATTTAGCGAAAGTTTTTTTGAACTCAGTTAAAGCTGCTACGTAATCAGCATCAGGAGCAAGTTCTTTTGTAGTACGAACGTGATCTAAAACGTTTGTGTGGTTTGTTTCTAACCAGCTTAAGAATTCACCTTCAAAGCGAACGATATCTTGTACTGGAATATCATCTAAGTGACCTTTAGTTAATGCATAAAGGATAGCAACTTGCTTTTCAACTTTAAGTGGTTTGTTTAGGTCTTGTTTAAGCACTTCAACCGTACGTTTACCACGCTCAAGTTTAGCAAGTGTGATTTTATCTAAATCTGAACCGAATTGAGCAAATGATTCAAGCTCACGGAATGCAGCTAAGTCAAGACGTAGAGTACCCGCAACTTTTTTCATCGCTTTAATTTGAGCAGATCCACCTACACGTGATACAGAAAGACCGGCGTTAATCGCTGGACGTACACCTGAGTTGAATAAGTCAGATTGTAAGAAAATTTGTCCATCAGTAATTGAGATTACGTTAGTTGGGATGTATGCAGAGATATCCCCAGCTTGTGTCTCAACGAATGGAAGAGCTGTAATAGAACCATTTTGATATGTTTCATTTAACTTCGCAGCACGTTCAAGTAAACGGCTGTGTAAGTAGAACACGTCACCAGGGTATGCTTCACGACCTGGAGGACGGCGTAGAAGAAGTGAAAGTTCACGGTAAGCTGATGCTTGTTTAGAAAGATCATCATACACGATTAATACGTGCTTACCTTGTAACATGAATTCTTCTGCCATAGAAACACCAGCAAATGGTGCTAAGTATAGTAATGGAGCTGGTTGAGACGCAGCAGCAGTTACAACGATTGTATAATCTAATGCACCGTGCTTACGTAACGTTTCAACTACACCACGTACAGTTGATTCTTTTTGACCGATAGCAACATAGATACAAATCATATTTTCACCAGTTTGGTTTAAGATTGTATCGATTGCTACTGATGTTTTACCAGTTTGACGGTCACCGATGATTAACTCACGTTGACCACGACCGATTGGTACTAAAGCGTCAATCGCTTTGATACCAGTTTGTAGTGGTTCGTGTACTGATTTACGAGCCATTACACCGAAAGCTGGACTTTCGATTGGACGAGATTTTGTTGTGTTGATTGGACCTTGTCCATCCACTGGTTGACCAAGTGGGTTTACAACACGGCCAATTAGTTCTTCACCAACTGGTACTTCCATGATACGACCTGTACGACGAACTTCATCGCCTTCTTTGATGTCAGCATATGGACCTAGGATTACGATACCAACGTTACCTTCTTCTAGGTTTTGAGCCATACC
This sequence comes from Lysinibacillus sp. NPDC056232, assembly GCF_042267565.1. Classification (NCBI taxonomy): domain Bacteria; kingdom Bacillati; phylum Bacillota; class Bacilli; order Caryophanales; family Bacillaceae; genus Lysinibacillus; species Lysinibacillus sp. NPDC056232. The sequence continues at coordinate 90,498 of NZ_JBHJTF010000009.1, forward strand.
CATAACACCGTTAGAGAACTCTAAAAGCTCTCCAGCCATGGCGTTGTCGAGGCCATGAGCAAGTGCGATACCGTCACCAATACGGATAACTGTACCAACTTCGCTTACTTTAAGTTCAGATTCATAATTCTCAATCTGTTGTTTAATCAGACTGCTGATTTCTTCAGCCTTGATGCCCATGTATGTCACCTCTCACATTTCTAAATTATTAACCGATTAATTCACGTTTTAGGCGCTCAAGCTTGTTCGCTACTGAGCTATCATAAATATGATTACCGATTTGAACACGAATACCACCAAGAAGCGATGGATCAATTTCGTTTGTAATGTTTAATGATTGTTTCCCTACAAGTTTCGCAAATGTTGCAGAAATATTAGCGCTTTCTTCAGCAGAAAGTGCACGAGTAGAGAATACTGTTGCATCTGCAGTACCTTGTGCCTGTGCAGCAAGCTCAGCATATGCGTTCGCAATAAGCTTCACTTCGTTTACACGTTTTTTCTCAACAAGTAGTTGAACTGTGTGTAAAACATCTGGAGTTGCACTTGCAAAGATTTCAGCTACCATTTGTTTCTTACGTTCGATAGAGAACTTAGGAGCATTTAAAAGTGTTAAAAAATCAGGAGATTCTTTGACTACTTTTGTTAGCTCGTTTAAGTCTGCTCCAACTTCAGCAAGAATGTTTTTTTGTTGCGCTAATTCAAAAAGCGCTTGTGCGTAACGTTTTGCTACAGTTGAATTACTCATCGAGCTTCCCCTGCCTTCGCAATCGTCTCTTCAATTAGAGCACGGTTGTCAGCCTCAGAAATTTCTTTGCTAAGGACTTTAGATGCTGCAAGTACAGATAATGAAACGACTTCATCACGTACAGCTGCAATAGCTTTTTCTTTTTCAGACTCAATTTCACGTAAAGCCGATTCTTTTAAGCGGTTTGCTTCATTGCGAGCTGCAGTAAGAATTTCTTCTTTTTGCACTTCGCCTTGCTTCTTAGCGCCTTCAACAATCGATTGTGCTTCCGTACGAGCTTCTTTAAGAAGGCTCTTTTGTTCTTCTAAATATTGGTGCGAATCTTTGCGGGCTTTTTCAGCTGCTTCGATTTCACTAGCTACTAATTCTTCACGTTGTTGCATGATGCCCATAAGTGGACCCCAAGCGAACTTTTTAAGTAAAAGCATTAACACTAAGAAGATCACTAATGTTGCGGCGATATCGCCACCATTGAAACCTGGCTCAGCGCTGCCTAGTACAAGATAATCTAAAAACACGATTGTTTCACTCCCTTCAAGAGCTTTGACTTCAACATAATAAATTAATTATTTGAAAAACTACCTATTTTAAAAAGCTATATTTACACATAGCTTTTATCAGTTCCAAAATGAATGGCGAAGTTTCATCTGGAGATTCCTGCTTCGCCACTAGAATTCAGTATACAACTGAATTATTTGTTCATTACGATGAATGCGATTACAACTGCGATGATTGGTAGGGCCTCAACTAATGCTACCCCGATGAACATTGTAGTTTGAAGAACGCCACGTGCTTCTGGTTGGCGAGCGATACCTTCTACTGTTTTTGAAACGATAAGACCGTTACCGATACCTGCACCAAGTGCACCTAGACCGATTGCGATTGCTGCTGCTAATAAACCCATTTGAAAATTTCCTCCTTGGAATTGTTTGTTTTTTTGGTTTAAGCATAATATTTATGCTTTATATTAATGGTCATCGCTCACTTTATGAGCCATGTAAACCATTGTTAACATTGTGAAGATAAAGGCTTGGATAAAGCCGATGAAAATAGAGAAACCTTGCCATGCCATCATTGGAACAATTGCCCCGATGAATCCAACAGCACCTGATGCTGCTAGGCCTGCGATTAAGCCAAGTAAAATCTCACCTGCATAAATGTTACCGTAAAGACGAAGACCTAATGTTAAAGTGTTCGCAAACTCTTCAACGATTTTTAGCGGGAACATGAATGACATTGGTTTGAAGAATGTACCAACATAATGGCCTGTCCCCTTCATTTTAATACCATAGAAATGTGTTAAGGCTAAAATCATTGCTGCAAGAGTCATTGTAACAGTTGGGTCGGCTGTAGGAGATTTCCACCAAAGTTCGCCGTCATAGACGATAGAGAATGGAAGACCTAATAAGTTAGATACAGCGATAAACATAATTAACGTGATACCTAAAATATGGAATCGTCCACCAGTTTTCCAGTCCATATTGCTTTTGATGATGTTCTTTACGAAATCCATAATCCATTCCATAAAGTTTTGCATACCTGTAGGTTTTAACTTTAGGCTTCTAGTTGAGATAAATGCAATTAAGAAAACGATTACGGCTGCAACTAGTAACATCATAACAGTTGAAAGGTTGAATGTTAGAGTAAACAAACCGAAATCAACTACTTTTAATGGAGCTTCATGATTCATTGTTATTTTTCACCTCTCTTTCTAATTTAAAGCACATTAGCGGTTCCTTACATGTGACACAATTCTCTCGACAAAGAGAAAAACGTACGGAATCATTAGCCCTATGACCGTGCTAATTAAGTGAAAATAGTTTGGCAACGAAATGGCTAGAGCGACTGCCGCTACACCTGATCCAAAGCGAAGCATTGTACCAAGTGAGCCTATTTTCTTCCCTTCACTAATGGATCGATCAAACTTCTCCATACGGCGAACTAAAATCCAAAAATTATACGTACCAAAGAATGCACCGCTTGCGATGCCCGCAAAAAACGTCTGATAGGGCGTAAATCCCCAGCCTAATGCACAGAGTGCGAGCAAAAAAAATAACGCTCTCTTCTGCACAGCAAAAATGTGATGCAAATCTAGCATTGGTTTGTAATCTCCTGAATCATTTTTTCGAGTAAAGAAACATTTGCTGACCACTATGTGAAATCAGAAAAGAGCAGTGAAAAACACTACTCACAGCGGAATAGTAACGGGAGAGCGTCATTTTGAAATTACAGGTGTAAATCCAAAAAAATATCTTACACCCCGAAACGCACAAAACGTTGCAAATCGACAGTTTCTGGTTTGAACTGTCAATTTAGTAGAAACTTGATGTAACAAGTGTTTCAACCACTATTTACGAATAGAAACCCTTATCATTCTTACCCTTTGTAAGCATACAATAGGAGATATTTGAAGTCAATTAGTAAAGGAGAAAAACTTCACAGCCACTATACTCTTGTCAAATTGTTGACAAATTTGTGTATGAAAATTCATAGTTTCAAAATCATGGTTCACGTTTGTGCAAAAAAAAGCTAATTTACGACACATATATGCTCGTAAATTAGCCCACCTATCACGATTAGTACATTAGACTCATTTTTCATTTTCGAAAAGGGATATTACTTGCTTTTTTGCAAAAATCCTAGAAGAGCCTTCACAATACGTTCAGAAGCATGTCCATCACCATAAGGATTTGACGCTTTCGCCATTGCTTCATAAGCATTTTTATCTTCTATTAATTGCTTAGCTAAAGAGTAGATTGTTTCTTCTTCCGTTCCTGCTAGCTTTAGAGTCCCTGCTGCAATACCTTCTGGGCGCTCTGTTGTATCTCTAAGTACTAAAACTGGTTTACCTAATGAAGGTGCTTCCTCTTGGACACCACCAGAATCCGTTAAAATCATATAAGAATTAGCCGCAAAGTTATGGAAATCGAAGACCTCAAGAGGTTCAATTAAATGAACACGCTTATGATCTCCTAAAATTTCATTCGCTATTTCTCGTACAGCTGGGTTCATATGGACTGGGTAAACAACCTGTACATCCTCATGCTCTGCTAAAATTCTAGTAATCGCTCTGAACATATGACGCATAGGTTCACCTAGATTTTCACGACGATGTGCTGTTAATAAAATCATACGATCCGAACCTATTTTTTCTAACACAGGATGTGTGTAATGTTCACTTACTGTTGTCGCTAATGCGTCGATAGCTGTGTTACCTGTGACAAAAATAGTTTCAGAGTTTTTATTTTCATCTAAAAGGTTTTTCTTTGATACTTCTGTCGGCGCGAAATGAAGGTCAGCCATAACACCTGTTAACTGGCGATTCATTTCCTCTGGGTATGGTGAATACTTATTCCAAGTTCGAAGACCTGCTTCCACATGTCCGATAGCAATTTGGTTATAAAATGCAGCTAAGCTTGCAATGAAAGTTGTTGCTGTATCGCCATGTACTAAAACAATATCTGGTTTCGCTTCTTTCATGACTTTGTCCAAGCCTTGTAATGCATTCGTCGTCACGTCAATTAATGTTTGACGATCCTTCATAATATTCAAATCGTAGTCAGGTGTAATTTTAAATGTTTCTAAAACTTGATCGAGCATTTGGCGATGTTGGGCTGTTACCGTCACAATCGACTCTATTTGCTCAGGATGCTTTTGTAATTCCAATACTAGTGGGGCCATTTTAATAGCCTCTGGTCTCGTACCAAAAATCGTCATTACTTTCCATTTTTTCGTCAAAACGATTTGCACCGTCCTTTGTTATATTTGTATGAAAAGTGCTTTACTTCCATTGATCTGCGTCATATGAGGCAAGCGTCGAACTTCAAGAGAAGTAATTCGCCTAACATACTATGAAACGTCCTTCAATAATGAAGGACGCTCTCAAAAGTTATAAGTTTCCTAAAAATTACATACTAAATCTATTTTTCATTGGCTTATCATCATAACGTGAGGTTGATTTCCGTTCCGACTGGGCGCTTTCCTGGGGGCGTCCGATGAGCCGCTTCGCTTCGCTGCAGGGTCTCATCTGTAACGCTGATCCCCGAGGAGTCGCCCAGTCTCCACTCCAATCAACTTATCATCATGATATACGTTTTAACAAAATGTCATCCCTATTTTCCGTTGGTGAATTTTGTTAATACCATTGAATATTGTTCAGTATTATTTCGTACCGAATAGGCGGTCGCCTGCATCACCTAAACCAGGTACAATGTAGCCATGGTCATTTAATTTTTCATCAAGTGCAGCAATATAAATATCTACATCTGGATGTTGCTCTTGAATTTCTTTTACACCCTCTGGCGCAGCGATTAAGCACATGAATTTAATGCTTTTCGCACCACGTTTTTTCAGTGAGTTGATCGCTTCCACTGCTGATCCACCAGTTGCAAGCATTGGGTCTACAATGATGAAATCACGTTCCTCCACATCTGCAGGAAGTTTTGCATAGTATTCTACAGGTTTTAACGTTTCTGGATCACGATAAAGACCGATATGACCAACTTTAGCAGCTGGAATTAGATTTAATACGCCATCTACCATGCCGATACCTGCACGTAAAATCGGAACAATCGCCATTTTCTTACCAGAAAGTACTTTTGTCTTAGCAATAGTAACAGGTGTCTCAATTTCAATTTCTTCTACAGGCATATCACGTGTAATTTCGAATGCCATTAATGTTGCCACTTCGTCTACTAGCTCACGAAATTCTTTTGTTCCTGTATTCTTATCACGAATATAAGTTAACTTGTGTTGGATTAGTGGATGATCAAATACGTATACTTTGCTCAAAGGGATTCTCTCCTAACCGTTCGGATTCATTTTTATCTCACCTAGTATAACAGAAAAAAGGAGTCGTCTCAAAAATAAATTTGGGACAATTCCTTTTCAAGAATGTTTTCTACATATAATATTGATTATTTATCGAGTATTGCATCTACTTGCTCTATTGTCATTGGTTTGTAATAGAAATATCCTTGTCCAACTGTACAGCCGAGTGCACGTAAAATCTCAACTTGCTCTTTATTTTCAATACCTTCTGCGACCGAAGTCATTCCTAGGTTTAATGCTAATTGAATAATGGATCGGACAATAGCAAGTGTCGCACCATCATCAATAGCATTAATAAAGCTTCGATCTATTTTTAATTCAGTAAACGGCAGTCTTTGCAAATAACTGAGTGATGAGAAGCCTGTACCAAAGTCGTCCACCGACGTTTTAAAACCGTAGCCCTTTAATTCCTGGATAATAGAAAAAGCGGCCTGAAAATCTACTAGGCCAATATTTTCCGTCACCTCTAAAATGATATATTTCGGATCAATATCATATTTCCGGACAAGCCCCAATGTATCCTGTACAAAATTAGCATAGTAAAAATGATCAGGCGAAATATTGACTGCCACCTTCACTATTTTTTTCCCTAATTTTTCGCGCTCTGCTAACCATGAAAGAACAAGCTCTAATATTTGAACATCGATTTCGCGTACCTTTCCCGCACTTTCCGCCACTGGAATAAAGATTGCCGGTGACACAAAACCTAGTTTTGGAGAAATCCAGCGAGCAAGCGCTTCAATACTATGAATTTCACCTGTCCGTAAATCAACCTTTGGCTGCAAATTTACCGAGATCTCTTTATTTTTTAATGCCTGTGCCAAATGGTTTAACACGGTCATTTGTTGCTCAAGCACATCGTTTCTTTCTTGTGTAAATATTTCTGTATGAGTACCTGGTTTATTAGCAGCAAAGGATACCGCATTATCTGCAAAGCGAATCGCATCAGCCATTTTGATCTCATCGTTATATAAAGCAATACCAGTTTTTAACGTAATATAAATTTTCTTTCCACCTATAATGAAAGGCTGACGAATAATCTCTTTTATACGCCTTTCATAATAGAAGAAATCTTCTTCAGATGTCGCATTTGAAATGATTAAACTAGAGCTTGTAAATCTAGCAATATATTCGTTATGCTCATACTTCTCTTCATCTAGACGTTTGGCAATTTGTCTTAAAAGCTCGTCTCCCGCTTCACGACCATATAACTCGACAATTTGATGAAACTCGCTTGGCTTTAAGATTTTGATGTTGCCATTTTGCCTGCACTCTTTTTCTACCTTATTTAAAAAACCATGTCGATTAGGTAGCCCCGTTGTGATATCGATATAGGCTAAATCCCATATCTTTTTTTGCGTTTTTGCATACGAGTATGCCAATGCAACAAGAGCACCGATTTTTCGAAACATGCATTCAAAAACCTTCTGGTCGCTACTATGCTGCTCTAACAATATCGCGAACAGTCCAATTGCTTGCTGTTGTTGATTGTATATCGGCATAAACCATCCAAATGGCTTTTTAGATGCATTAGCAAACATTTTATGTTCTATTGGAATATCAATATCATCCAAGTTCTTCACTAGAATGGATGTCTCCCCTTGCATAACTTTCTTAAAAAAGCCATTGTTTGCACAACACTCGGATAAACCTTTTATTTTATCGTTCCCTCTAAAAATCTGTAATTGATCTGCCTCCGATTTGACAAGTACCATACTTGATATATTCGGCATGAAAAATTCATCTAGACCACTGCAAATAATGCTCATCTTTTTATCAAAGGAATTGTCCTTTTCAATCGCTTCGTACATAGCTTTCTCAAGGCGCATTAAAAACTCCTCGTTGTGATAGTGCGTAACATCCTTTACAAGTACTAAAACAAATAAGGTTTCATTTTTATCATTTTGAAACGGGAGTGCCTGTATCTCTGCCCAAAAAAGAGGTTTATCGAAGCAACTATGGTGCAATTTTGCTTGTACCAGTACTCCGCTATGTATTTTTTGTTTAAACTTTTCAATAGTTGTCTGTTCTTCGTTTGACAACAATGAAAAATAATCGCTATTTATTATTTGCGAATGTGTAGTATTTGTCAGCGTACAAAAAGAATCATTACATTCCAATACGCCATGATTATTTGTCGCATCAAAAATAACGTAGCTTTCTTTAGAATTATCCCCTAATCTACGAATTGTATTTAATAACATTTCATTTTCTATGGACATCGTTTTAGTAACCATACAGCCCCTCCTCCCTCTATCACTTTAAATCCTTCTTACATTGTACATAAAAATTCAATAAATTGTCACTTTTATAAAAAAACACTTCTTCATAAGGACACTATTTGTCTCGCTCTTTTATAATATATCCTTTTATACTAAGTTTATGTAAATAAATTCAAAAATAAAAGTATTTTATTTCCATGCGAGCGAAAAATAACTTATTATCGAAACGCGTGGTTGATTTTCCATTCCACTAAGTCCTTTCTTAGGAGTATCCGTGAGCCACTTTGAGCAGCAGATGGTTTTTGCGCGAAAGCGTAGCGGTAGCGGCAGAGCCAACAAAAAAAGCTGCGGTTAAAGTGCAATCTACCACTTTAACCACAGCCTTATCTACTCTATTAAATTATGCGTATAATGGATGTTTGTCCGTTAAAGCTTTTACGCGAGCTTTCGCTTCAGTTTTAACCGCTTCATCTTCTGGGTTTTTAAGAATCGTAGCAATAATTGCACCAACTTCTTTCATGTCTTCTTCATTGAAGCCACGAGATGTTACTGCCGGTGTACCAATGCGGATACCAGAAGTTACGAATGGAGATTCTGTATCGTAAGGAATTGTATTTTTATTTGTTGTAATCCCTACTTCATCAAGTGCGTGCTCTGCTACTTTTCCTGTTAAGCCAAGAGATTTCACATTAAGAAGTAACAAGTGGTTATCTGTACCACCAGATACAATTTCAACACCTTCTGCCATTAATACTTCTGCTAAAGCTTTAGCATTCGCTTTAATTTGTTTTGTATACTCTTTGAATTCTGGTTGTAATGCTTCACCGAATGCAACAGCTTTTGCAGCGATTACGTGCATTAATGGTCCACCTTGGATACCTGGGAATACAGATTTGTTAAGCTTTTGCTCCCATTCTTTCGAAGCAAGGATTAAACCACCACGTGGGCCACGTAATGTTTTATGTGTTGTAGATGTTACAAAATCAGCGTATGGCACTGGTGATTGGTGCTCACCAGTAGCTACAAGACCAGCGATATGTGCCATATCCACCATGAAATATGCTCCTACTTCATCAGCGATTTCACGGAATTTAGCAAAATCGATTTCACGTGGGTATGCAGATGCTCCTGCAACAATTAGTTTTGGCTTATGCTCTAACGCTTTTTGGCGTACATCTTCATAATCGATTACTTGAGTATCTTTTGTTACGCCATATTCAACGAAATTATATAGAATACCTGAGAAGTTTACAGGAGATCCATGTGTTAAGTGACCGCCATGAGATAAATTCATCCCAAGTACTGTATCACCTGGTTCTAAAATTGTGTGGTATACAGCCATGTTTGCTTGTGCACCTGAGTGTGGTTGTACGTTTGCATATTCTGCACCAAAGATTTCTTTCACACGATCACGTGCGATATCTTCCACAACATCTACGTGTTCACAACCGCCATAGTAGCGTTTACCTGGATAACCTTCAGCATATTTATTTGTTAGAACAGAACCTTGTGCTTCCATTACTGCTTCTGATACAAAGTTTTCTGATGCGATTAACTCAATATTTGCTTGTTGACGTTTTTTTTCCGCAAGAATTCCGTCTAATACTGCTTTGTCTTGTACTGCTAATTTTTCGTATGCCATGTTAAAAAGCCTCCTAAGTATAATCATTATTTGTATACCACTGATTTCAGAGGTAATTTTATTTATATACTGCACGCTCTCCGCCAATCAGCTTCGGACGTGTTGTTGCAATTGTTACAACCGCTTCTCCTACCATTCGCACAGAAGTACGAACTGGAACAGCTACTGCCTTTAAATGCATACCTATGAGGGTTTGACCAATGTCAATACCTGCATGTGCTTGCACACCTTCCACAACAACTGGATTTGTAAATTGCGTAAACGCATAAGCGGACATCGAGCCACCTGCTGTACGAACTGGTACAACTGCTACTGGTTCATAACCAAATCGTTCTGCCGTTGTAGCTTCCATTGTAATAGCACGATTAATATGCTCACATCCTTGGAACGCTAGATGTAGTTGATGTTTTTTTGCAAATGCCTGCAACGGCTCAAAAATCGCCTCTCCAATTTCAAGCGCGCCTGCTGTGCCAATTTTCTGACCAATCACTTCAGATGTCGAGCAACCTACAACAAAAATAGTATTTGGTCGTAGGGTTACCTGCTCTTCAAATTCACTGAGTAACTGAGTCAAATGTGTTCGTATTTGTTGTACAACCACTATGCTCAGCCCCTTATTTCTAAATTATTTATGTCACACAGCTAAAAAGCTCTTTGAAGAAACTTTCTAGCGTAGGACATATGTTAACAAACTTAATTGCTTTTCTTATTGCTCAAGCTCAGTGATTTTTTCAATGCGTCGCGTATGACGACCACCTTCAAAATCTGTTTCAAGCCATACTTTAGCGATTTCACGTGCAAGGCCTGGCCCAATAACACGCTCACCCATTGCTAAAATATTTGAATCGTTGTGGCAACGCGTTGCTTTTGCACTAAATAAATCATGTACTAAAGCACAACGAATCCCCTTAACTTTATTTGCAGCAATGGACATACCAATGCCTGTACCACAAATTAAAATACCTTTATCAAATTCCCCGCTAGCAACACCTTCAGTAACTGGTTTTGCATAATCAGGATAGTCTACTGAATCCGCAGATTGTGGACCAAAATCTTCGTAGCTAATATGTAGCTCATCTAACAGCTGCATAATCTCACGACGTAAGTTATTGCCTCCGTGATCAGAAGAAATTGCTATTCTCACTGGGTTCCCTCTTTTCGAAATTATAGTCAACACTAGTGTACCACTTCTCTCCCAAGAATAACATGATTTTTCTTGCATTTTTATGCTGATTTCTCCTAAAAGACGAACGTTTCTTGTAAACTAACATAAAATCATTCACTTTAAGACCTCTTTTCCTGTGGATATTGTGAATATCATGTTGATAAATTCGGATAATCGTCTTTTGATGTAATATTCTATCTTCTAATTTTTGTTTCCTTTTTCAATTACAGTGGACATACTATATCAATATTTTTTCTATGTATTACCAGTATTTGATTGCTCTAACCATCATTTCGATGGTTCTATCCACGCTTTGCGGTTTATCCGCCGCTTCGACTTTTCTTTCCGTCGCTCCCGCAGTTTTATCCGTCGTTACTACTCTTCTTTCCGTCGCTTGACGGACTATCCTTCGTTTCGGCTTTTCTTTCCATCGCTCTTCTCTCTCTATCCGTCGTTACTGCCATTCTTTCCGTCGCTTGACGGACTATCCTTCGCTTCGGCTTTTCTTTCCATCACTTTCCTCTCTCTATCCGTCGCTTAGTCGACTATCCTTCGTTTCGACTTTTCTTTCCGTCGCTTTTCTCTCTCTATCCGTCGCTCCCGCAGTTTTATCCGTCGTTACTACTCTTCTTTCCGTCGCTTGACGGACTATCCTTCGCTTCGGCTTTTCTTTCCGTCGCTTTCTTCTCTCTATCCGTCACTTCCGCAGTTCTTTCCGTCGTTACAGCCATTCTTTCCGTCGCTTGACCTACTATCCTTCGCTTCGGCTTTTCTTTCCATCACTTTCCTCTCTCTATCCGTCGCTCCCGCGGTTCTTTCCGTCGTTGTTGCTCCTCCTTCCGTCGCTTAGTCGACTATCCTTCACTTCGGCTTTTCTTTCCATCACTTTCCTCTCTCTATCCGTCGCTCCCGCAGTTCTATCCGTCGTTACTGCCATTCTTTCCGTCGCTTGGCCGACTATCCTTCGCTTCGGCTTTTCTTTCCATCACTTTCCTCTCTCTATCCGTCGCTCCCGCAGTTCTTTCCGTCGTTACTGCCATTCTTTCCGTCGCTTAGTCGACTATCCTTCGTTTCGACTTTTCTTTCCGTCGCTTTTCTCTCTCTATCCGTCGCTCCCGCAGTTTTATCCGTCGTTACTACTCTTCTTTCCGTCGCTTGACGGACTATCCTTCGCTTCGGCTTTTCTTTCCGTCGCTTTCTTCTCTCTATCCGTCACTTCCGCAGTTCTTTCCGTCGTTACAGCCATTCTTTCCGTCGCTTGACCTACTATCCTTCGCTTCGGCTTTTCTTTCCATCACTTTCCTCTCTCTATCCGTCGCTCCCGCGGTTCTTTCCGTCGTTGTTGCTCCTCCTTCCGTCGCTTAGTCGACTATCCTTCACTTCGGCTTTTCTTTCCATCACTTTCCTCTCTCTATCCGTCGCTCCCGCAGTTCTTTCCGTCGTTACTGCCATTCTTTCCGTCGCTTGGCCGACTATCCTTCGCTTCGGCTTTTCTTTCCATCACTTTCCTCTCTCTATCCGTCGCTCCCGCAGTTCTTTCCGTCGTTACTGCCATTCTTTCCGTCGCTTAGTCGACTATCCTTCGTTTCGACTTTTCTTTCCGTCGCTTTTCTCTCTCTATCCGTCGCTCCCGCAGTTTGATCCGTCGTTACTTCTCTTCTTTCCGTCGCTTGGCCGACTATCCTTCGCTTCGGCTTTTCTTTCCATCGCTCTCCTCTCTCTATCCGTCGCTCCCGCAGTTCTTTCCGTCGTTACTGCCATTCTTTCCGTCGCTTAGTCGACTATCCTTCACTTCGGCTTTTCTTTCCGTCGCTCTTCTCTCTCTATCCGTCACTCCAACAGTTTTATCCGTCGTTACTTCTCTTCTTTCCGTCGCTTGGCCGACTATCCTTCGTTTCGGCTTTTCTTTCCGTCGCTCTTCTCTCTACGGGCATCAGTACAAAGCCTTAATAAAACAAAAAAACTGTAGATAAACTCAAGGCTCACCTGAGTTTATCTACAGTCTAAAAAAATTGCATTTATGCTTGTCTATCAAATTGTTGAATCATTTTGTGCAGCTCTTCTGATTGTTTCTTTAAGCCTTCTGCTAGTTTTTCTACTTGCTCAATTGCGTAGGCTTGTTCTTCTGTTGCACTGCGAACTTCTTGTGCACCTGCTGACGTTTCTTCTGCAATGGCTGCCACTTCTTGAGATTGACGAGCAGTTGTTTCTATATTATGCATTTGTTGTTCAATTAGTGAAGAAATTTCTACAATCGATGTTGCCATTTCGTGTACGCTTGAAGACATGCCTTCTACCGCTGTCGTAGTTTCTGATACGCGGGCAGCTTCTTTTGTCGCAAATGCCACCTGGTGATTCATTTGTTTGACAACAACCTCAACGTTTTGTTGCATGGATTGAATAAGGGACGTAATGCCTTGTACCGCTTTCGCACTTTCATCAGCTAAACCACGAACTTCCTCAGCTACAACTGCAAAACCTTTGCCATGTTCTCCAGCACGCGCTGCCTCAATTGAAGCATTTAATGCTAGTAAATTTGTTTGTGCTGCAATATCGCCAACTAAGCTAATAATACGCTCTACTTGTCCGGCATTTCCCTCTAGTAGACGAATGCTTTCTAATGCCTCATTATTGCCAGCCGCAATTTGTTGAATACTATTCACTAACGTTTCGATCGCTTTTGTTGTTGTCGTTAAATTATGTAGAATCTCTTTGGATTGGGTTGCCGATGCCTCAGCTCTACTATTGACTTCTGTAGCGAGGGCTCTTACATCTTCAATAGCTTCAGCTGTATCTTGTACGGCTGTAGCAGACGCCTCTGCTCCTGAAGAAATATGCTTTACCGTAGAGGCAATACCCTCTGCCTTTTTCGTTGCAACTGCGGCTTCATCAGATAGTTGAATGATCGATTGATTTGTTTGTTGGAAGTTAAGATCTATACTTTCAACCATCTGTCGTAAATTTAATACCATTTGTTGAAATGCCTCTGCAACAGATCGAATTTCATCACTTGTTTTCGGCATTTCTACATCCTGTCCAATTTTCCCTTCTGCCACACGGGAAGCTGAATTTTCAAGTTGCTGTAAAGGTTTAATTAAGATTACACTGAACACCGCGGCCAAAATGCATGACCACGTAATCCCTAACAGATAAGTAATAATTTCAAACATCTTACGGTTGCTCTCTGGGAAGAGGATAGGTTGTAAATATTCGATAAATATAAAACTGATACTGTATGTGATTAGTGCAAGAATACCGACAAATAATATTAGTTTAAGTCGTAAACCAAGCTGCTTTTTCATAGCGACCCTCAATTCTCTTCAATTTTTTTTACTAATCGTTCTATTAATTTCGTTAATTCTGCAAATGTTTCTTGATAAATTCCTATACTACCACCGTAAGGATCTACAACATTTCCGCCACTAACTTCGCTTGTATATTCTTTTAAAGTAAAAACTTTTTGATCAGCATTTGGATAATTAGCAATAATTGTATCTTTATGAGCTGTTGTCATTGTTAAAATTAAATCAGCCCACTCCATTTCAGTTATTGATAATTGTGTTGCTAAATGCTGATGCGTCATATTTGCTTCATATAATACTTGTTGTGCATGTGCAGACATTTCTGCATTTGGCATGGCATATATGCCCGCCGAACGGACCTCTACATTGCCCATTTGTTTATGTTTTAAAATTACCTCTGCCATGGGACTGCGACAAGTATTCCCGGTGCAAACAAATAGTATTTTCATACTTATCACCCTCCATTGATTTCTCTATTGCCGGATAGCAAGGAAACCCATAATAATTAAAAAAATTCCTGTAATGATTTGAAATTTATTGCCAAGTAGGATCTGACTTTTACGCGCAATGACTAATGACCCATAAGAGCAAATAAGTGCACTGACACCTGCACTTATAATAAATACAGTTTTCTCTAAGTTTAGCATACCAAAAGAAACACTTACTGAAAAGGTATCTAGGCTTGCGGTCACGGCTAATAGTATTGGTGAAATTGTAACTTTTTCATCTTTTCGCGAAAATAATAGTAAATGCAAGCCCATACAAAATAACAAAATACTTGAAATCCATTGTCCCCATTCTAAGAGGAAACGCATTAAATAGCTTCCTAATTCGAAACCTAATAACGGGAAGAGCATATGCAAAGCAGCTGTCCATACTGATAAAAAAAATCGATATCTAACATTTGGCATTAATACATATAAGCCAATCACATCTACAGACGTTATTATACCTGCAAGAATTCCCTGCAAGAAAGCACTCCTTCGCTCTCTAATATTTTATCATTTTATGCTCGAAAATACAGTATTATCATAATACAATTTCCTTACAATATGGTGCTAAAAGTCACTCTAACAATGGAGAAGTGGCTTCCGTTATGGTAAAAACTCGCTATGCTTTCTACATCTATAGCTCAAGTACAAAAGACTATGTGGATTTTTATACCGAAAGCGAAGCGTTCATTAACTGCTCACTGCTAATTTGCGAAGGAAAGAAAATCCCACAAAAAATAGTATGCTAGAAGTTACCTCCAGCATACTATTTTATCGGTAGTTTATTTATGGAGTATACCATTTCCCGCCAGCTGCTTTCTCAAGTCGATTCATAATTGCAGCCCCTACCCCATCAGTCGATGTAGTAGTCGCTAAGATTATTGTAGCTGCTGTTTTATCGCAAGCTCTTAGGGCATGGTACAATGTCGCACCCATTTCTTCTTTACTACCAGCTTGTCCTACTGAGAAATAAAAATCAGCCTTGCTGTCAACAAAGCTAGCTGGTGCAAGTAACGCTACTTTTTGCCCTTGCTTTTGTAATTGATATACAGCCTCATGAACTTTCTCCAAATCACAATCAATTAATAGCACAGGGGCGTTAGGAGCATAGTGTGTATATTTCATACCAGGGGCTTTTGGGGTAGTCTCTAATTTCTGCTCTGTTTTTGAAGGTTGCAGTACTGGACCAATCTTAGCCTCTAACATTTCCTTTGTAATTCCACCTGGACGCAAAATTACTGGAGGTTCGTGTGTAACATCTAACACTGTGGATTCGAGCCCAATCCCAGTAGAACCTCCATCTAAAATATAAGGTATGTACCCTCCCAAATCATCCTGAACATGTATGGCTTCTGTAGGACTTGGCTTACCACTACGATTAGCACTCGGCGCAGCAAGTGGCTTTTTTAAATGTTGCAGTAAAGCTAGTGCAACTGGATGATCTGGCATTCGAATCCCGACAGTCGTAAGACCAGCTGTCACACTGTTTGCCAGCACATTTGGCTTTACAGGCATGACAAGTGTCAGTGGACCTGGCCAAAATAAATCCATGCATTTTTTGGCTACTTCTGAAATATGCTCGATATAGAGTTCAACTTCCTCTTTCGTGCCAATGTGGACAATTAGCGGATTGTCTGAAGGACGACCTTTTGCTTCAAATATCTTTTTGACTGCTGTATCATTTGTTGCAACAGCTCCAAGTCCATAAACCGTTTCTGTTGGAAATGCCACGACTTTACCTGCATTTAAGATATCCACAGCCTGTGTATAATTTATCTGACTATTCGCATTACTATCCACAATTTTGCAAACGGTTTCCATAATTAAAACCTTCCTTCAATTATTCGTTTTTACTGAATTATCCACATAATGTTTATAACTTATTAAAAATTGTGCATAAGTTATCTGAATTTGTAAATAATTCATTCAAAAAAACCTTTAATCCATTCCCATATAAAAAATGTAACATGTTCCTTCTCTTCTTTTACTTCTTCTTTCGCTTCTACTTTATCAGGCTCACAAACCGATGGGAATATGCTACACCACCAGTTATCACCACGTGCATCACCGATTTTCACGACAATCGATTGATATAAATTTTGTGGATAAAGCACTGCGTTATGTCTCTTCGGTGGAAATAAGTTATCCCCAATTACAACTTGTGCATGAAGTTGTGGATAATTATTTTTAATTTCCGCTTCAATTTCTTGTTTTAACGAAAGTATTTGCTCGTTATCCACAGTTTTAGCTCCAGCACTAGCTACTAATTGCTTAAAATACGGCTTTAAATTTTTGACAAGCTGTTCTTTTTCAAGCTGATCCTGTGTCGTGTTGCTATTGGCAATCACGCGTATACGAAAATCACTTTCTTGCTCATGATTGCTAGCTTCTTTCGCAAAACCTACTAATGTTGGAATATATAAAATACATAATTGCAATGCAATCGCAATTACTACTAATCTTGCAAAAGCTAAAAAGATATTTTGTTTAGGTAATCTAATAATCTTGTATTCGTTTAACATAAAAATCCCTCCTTGCTCAACATTGTGGGCAAGAAGTAGATACTTTATACATGAATTTCACAAAAAATCATTCGAGGCTTACCGTTTATATCTTTTTCTATCGAAATTGTAGCCTGCGGAAAACTATTTTTAAAGAATTGAGCCACCTGCTCTCCTTGTGTATAACCGATTTCAAGACCAATGAGGGCTGGTTTATTCATAAGGGGTGGAAGCTGTTCAGCCAATTTTCTATATAAAATAAGTCCGGCTTCTTCTGCAAAAAGAGCACTATGTGGTTCATGCTCTAGCACGGTATTTGACATCTCTTTTGCTTCATCAAAAGCAATATACGGTGGATTCGATAAAACGATATCAAATTTCTCACCTGATAGAGGTTTCGTTAAATCCCCTAGTCGAAAATCAATATCCGCCGCTAACCTTTGTGCATTTTCTTGTGCCGTAGATAAAGCAGCTTCGGATAAATCAGTGGCTACGACTGTTAGCTCTGGACATTCTAGCTTCATAGAAAGAGCAATTGCACCACTACCGGTACCGATATCTGCAAGCTTTAATATTTGATTTTTAAATATTTTGTTCATACGATTGATCGTTCCAAGTACTAATTCCTCGGTCTCCGGTCTAGGAATAAGTACTGACTCATCGACCATAAATGAACGACCATAAAATTCTTCACTGCCGACGCAATACTGTACTGGTCTTCCACTCGCGTGCTCTTCGATGAGTTCTTTAAATTTCTCTTGTTGTTCAGTTGTTAATTCGTCTTGAAGGTGTAACATTACTTCTGAATAGCTTGTGCCAAGTATATGCTGCATGACAATACGTGCTGCTGTTTCCTCACGACCATTATCCACTAAAAAAGAAGAAGCCCATTGAAGGGCCTCCATTACATTATTATAGGTCATCATTTAATCGCTCTAACTTCGATGCTTGCTCTTCTAAAATGAGCGTATCAATGATTTCGTCTAGTCTTCCTTCGACGATTTGGTCTAGTTTTTGAATCGTTAAACCAATACGGTGGTCTGTTACTCGGTTTTGTGGATAATTGTATGTGCGAATACGCTCAGAGCGATCGCCTGAACCTACAGCTGATTTACGTGTAGCATCGATTTCTTTTTGTGCTTCTCGCATATACATATCAGCAACACGAGCACGCAGAATTTTCATTGCCTTTTCGCGGTTTTTAATTTGTGATCGTTCATCCTGCATCGATACAACAACACCTGTCGGTAAGTGAGTCATACGTACAGCTGACATCGTTGTATTTACCGATTGACCACCGGCACCAGAAGATGCGAATGTATCCACTCGGATATCTTTCTCATGGATTTCAACATCTACTTCTTCAACTTCAGGTAAGCAAGCTACTGTCGCTGTCGATGTATGAATACGCCCTTGAGATTCTGTTGCAGGTACACGTTGTACACGGTGTGCGCCATTTTCAAATTTGAATTTCGAATATGCTCCTTGACCATTAATCATAAAAATGACTTCTTTATAGCCGCCCATTGCGTTTGGCGTCGCTTCCATTATGTCAATTTTCCAGCCTTGTGTTTCTGCATAACGAGAGTACATACGGAACAAATCACCCGCGAAAATATTTGCCTCGTCTCCACCAGCTGCCCCACGAATCTCCATAATAACGTTTTTATTATCATTAGGATCTTTTGGAATTAATAAAATACGTAAACGTTCTTCTAACTCCTCTTGCTGTTCTTTAAGAAGGTTAAATTCTTCTTTCACCATCTCATGCATATCAGGATCTTTTTCATTATCTAGCATCTCACGTGTATCAGCTAATTGCTCTTTTACACTTTTATATTCACGATAAGCATCTACAGTTTCCTGGATATCTGATTGTTCTTTGGAATATTCACGTAATTTTTTACTATCATTCACAATATCGGGATCACTTAAAAGCTCTGTTAACCTTTCGTAACGATCCTCTACTGCTTGTAATCGATCGAACATGGATTTCACCTCTATTTAGTTTTTTATGAAGTTTGCTCTGTTGTAACTGTCGTATCGTTACTGAAAAAGAGAAACTCTAAATTAGAATTACGCTAAGCGCGTAAAGATTTTTTATAAATATTTTTTATTTCCACTACTTAGTATAAGGAAATTTCCGCACGTATGCTACTTTTTCTTAGCCCTATCAACTGAGCCGTTTTACGTTATAGTGGCGGATGTGCGTGACACTTTCGACAAACTGGATAATAGGAATCATTCCCGCCAATTTGAATTTGATCACCAGTATAAACAGGCTTTCCACTTTCATCAACACGCAAATTCATTGTCGCCTTTTTTTGACAGAACCAGCAAATTGTTTTCATTTCCTCAATCTTATCTGCATATGTAAGCATGTACTGACTGCCTTCAAATAGCTCATTTTGGAAATCGTTTTTTAGACCAAAGCCCATAACTGGAATATCTAACTCATCTACGATATATGCTAACTGCAAAACATGCTCTTTTTTTAGAAATTGTACTTCATCAACAAGCACACAATATGGTTTTACAGCATTGTTTTTTACTAGTTCAAAAATATTTGTATCATCATTAACAGGAATGGCTTGTTGACGTAAGCCTACTCGACTTGAGATATAGCCTACTTCATCTCGCGTATCTATGCCTGGTGTAAACATCATTACAGGTTTTTGTTGTTCTTCATAGTTATGCGCAACTTTTAGAATTTCTATGGATTTACCACTGTTCATTGCGCCATGTTTAAAATATAGCTGTGCCAATTTGTCTTCTCCCTTTCTTCATGTCGATCTGGATACTGAAAAGACTCGCATCAGGGTTTCTTTATTATACTGAAAAAAATACCTGCCAAGCACATGCTTGGCAGGTATTAAACTAACATTAGTTTTTAAGACCGTATTTTTTGTTGAAACGATCCACGCGACCATCAGCAGACGCGAATTTTTGACGGCCAGTATAGAATGGGTGACAGTCGTTGCAGAACTCGACAACGATGTTTTCTTTTACTGAACCAGTTTTGAAAGTATTACCACAAGAGCAAGTTACTGTTGCTTCTTTGTAATCTGGATGAATTCCTTGTTTCATATTCGTTTTCTCCTCTCGCCCTGAACCATCTGGAACAGAGTATTATCGAACTGTACCTTACCTAGCCCGAATATGTCGGCTACATATGTACACGTTGCATACTTAGCAATAATACCATATGAAATATACAATTGACAATAGTTTTGAGTGTATTAACGATCAGTTATTAAAAAAATTTAAACACTTCACCTATTGCAGAGTCTATTATAAATGAAAAAACAATCGAAGATAAAATACATGTTACTACTAAATAGAAAATAAAACCGTAAAAACTATCAATATTTTTAGATTTATTACTTAACAACTTAATCATTACAAACATAGGGATGATACCAATAGCTAACGCAAATCCAATATATATCATCATTGTTGAATACGAAAATGATTTCAACAACCCTAATAAAATACTTAAAACCATAATAGCTATAGGTAGTGTATAATAGTTTCCTATTTTACTAATAACATTTGTAAAACTTAGACTTTCTGAAAATAGTTTTGCCGTTAAAAATATAGCAAAGATACTTATTGCTATTAGTAAAGAAATAAATAAAGACATGTAAAAAAATACTTGCATGAAGGATGGGCCAAAGCTTTCAAAGAAACCAAATCCTCCAGAAAAGAATCCTTTTATTAATGTGAATACTGATAATGCTGTTAATACAACATAGATAATCATACTAATAAAACTATTTTTCCAAGTAGCTTCTACATTAAAATTTGCGGATGGCATTTTTAATTGTTCTAAAAAATAATTAAAGTATAACTTAGATTGCTTTTTAATTAATTCAATTTGCTCATTACTTTGCGTAGTTCCCTGAGCAGTCTGCGCATATTGCGATTGTGGTTGTTCATCACTCATGCTACTCGTTGTCGCTGCTTGTTCATGTGCAGCATTTTCAAATGGCGCTCCACATTTCCCACAAAATCTTCCTTCATCCTGTGCATGACCACATGCTAAACAGTTTTTCATATGTACACCTCATTAACTTTTTGTCTTTTTCGCATCTAAGTTGTCCATTTTCATACGAAAAGACATATTTCTTTTTTATGTTCATCATCAGCGGAACCTTCTTTATATCACGATTGCAGCTTTATCACAGTATGCACAAAACGATACTTCCTCACTATTTCGCGCCCCACAATTTGTGCAAAATTCCACTAATAATACCCATTCACTATATATTATAACAAAATTATACAACACAAAATTATAAAATAATACATTTGATTACTATAATTATTCATACCTTTCTTTGATTATTTGTTTTCTATACCATTTTCCTGGTTAAATTTATTGGAGATCAGCGTCACGTCCTGTGATAACGCCTTCGTTTTGGCCCAAGCGGCCCATCGGACAATCAACTCCACGTTATTGTGATGAATTCATTTTTAGATGAATACTTTGAAGATTTATCGGAACAATTTCAAATTTTATCGGAATATTACCGCACGGTATGGTAAAAAAAATCACCATCGACTATCGCTAGTCAATGGTGATTCATGTTTATAGTAGACCTTTACCTTTAGTAGCTTTTTTCATATCTTCATTTAACTTTTCAAAGAATTCTTCATTTGATTTTGTCGTACGTAATTTTTTCATGAAGCGCTCCGCAAAATCAGGTGCGTCCGAGAATGTTTTACGAATTGCCCATAGCTTTTCAAGTTGCTCAGGCTCAAGAAGAAGCTCTTCCTTACGTGTACCTGAACGGCGGATATCAAGCGCAGGGAAAATACGACGCTCTGCTAATTGGCGATCAAGATGAAGCTCTAGATTACCTGTTCCTTTAAATTCCTCATAAATGACCTCATCCATACGAGATCCTGTATCCACTAAAGCTGTAGCTAAGATTGTTAAACTACCGCCTTCTTCAATATTACGTGCAGAACCGAAGAATCGTTTTGGTCGATGGAAGGCAGCCGGATCAATACCACCCGAAAGTGTACGACCGCTCGGAGGAATAACTAAGTTATACGCTCGTGCTAAACGTGTAATAGAATCCATTAAAATAATAACATCACGCTTATGCTCAACTAAGCGGCGTGCACGTTCTAACACAATTTCTGCAACTTTCACATGATTTTCTGGAACCTCATCGAAAGTCGAGCTCACTACATCTGCATTCACTGAACGTTCAATATCAGTTACTTCCTCAGGGCGTTCGTCAATAAGTAATACAATTAACTCTGCATCTGGATAATTGGTTGTAATTGAATTTGCGATTTCTTTTAATAATGATGTTTTCCCTGCCTTTGGTGGTGCAACGATCAATCCACGCTGCCCAAACCCTACAGGTGCTACTAAATCCATAATACGAGTCGATAAATTGCGTTGTGTTGTTTCAAGCTTAATTTGTCGATCAGGATATAAAGGTGTTAATGCAGGAAAATGCACACGTTCCTTAGCCACTTCTGGGTCTTCACCGTTCACAGCATCTACCTGTAGCAGTCCATAATAGCGTTCATTTTCTTTAGGTGGACGTACCTTACCAGATACCTTGTCCCCATTTCGTAGGTCAAAGCGACGAATCTGAGAAGCAGAAATATAAATGTCCTCTTTACTTGGAGAGTAGTTAATTGGTCGAAGGAAGCCAAAGCCTTCTTGCGAAACAATTTCTAGTACACCTTCCATAAAGAAATAGCCTTCTTGCTCCGAACGTGTTTTCAAAATAGCAAATATTAATTCTTTTTTCGTTAGCTTGCTATAATATGAAATTTTATATTGGCGTGCAAGGGCGTAAAGCTCCTTTAACGTCATGTTTTCTAATTGAGCGATTGTCAATGCAGACATATGCACAACTCCAGTCTTTTTCAAAATATAATTTCATTTTTGGGGTTATCATAGAAGTTTTTTGCGATAGGCTTAGTGATCCATATCGCCTTGGCGTAATTTGTTACACTTTGCTTTCACTACAATAGCATTTTGCTAAATGAAGATAAAGTTAATTTTTTCGTACCTGTCAGCATTTTCAGTTGTTCGTTAGAAATTAAGCAGGGCGATAGATACTTCAATTAACTAGGCAAAACATTGAAGCATAACATAGCCTTATAAAACTATGGGATGGTTGAAAATTTAGAAGAAGGTACCTAGTGCAAAAAGATGCACTAGGTATATTTTAGAAGAAAATTTTATTTATAGCTAGGTTTTTTATCAAGAGCGTGACGACCTTCTACAAATCGCACAGTTCCAGATTTAGCTCGCATAACTACTGAATGTGTTAATGCGTAGGCTCCTTTATACTGAACACCTTTTAATAACTCACAATCTGTTACAGCAGTCGCTGCAAAAATAGCATCGTCACCTTTAACTAGGTCATCTAAATAAAGAACTTTTTCTACGTCTACACCCATTTTTTTGCAGCGTTCTAACTGTTCATCATCTTCTGGCACTAGCTTCGCTTGGAAGTCTCCACCTAGACATTTTAATGCAACAGCTGAAATAACACCCTCTGGTGCACCACCTGTACCAAACATAATATCAATGCCAGTTTCATCAAAAGCAGTATTGATAGCTGCTCCAACGTCACCGTCTTGAATAAATTTAATACGT
The DNA here is from genome assembly GCF_042267565.1 of Lysinibacillus sp. NPDC056232. Classification (NCBI taxonomy): domain Bacteria; kingdom Bacillati; phylum Bacillota; class Bacilli; order Caryophanales; family Bacillaceae; genus Lysinibacillus; species Lysinibacillus sp. NPDC056232. The sequence continues at coordinate 114,030 of NZ_JBHJTF010000009.1, forward strand.
GCTCCAGCTTCTCGGATTTCATCAACAATTGCTTGGTGACGTGGTCGATCTAAAAGTGTAGCTACTACGTCTGAAATATCTTTATTTTTAGCTTTTGCTACCTGTAATAAATTATACGTAACAGAAGCGTTAATATCTACCTTACCAGCCGCTTCTGGTCCTACTGCAATTTTCTCCATGTACATATCAGGCGCGTTTAACAGGTTACCTTTATCTGCAATAGCAAGAACTGTCATTGCACCATTTGTACCCTTCGCTACAATATTTGTACCTTCTAATGGGTCAACTGCAATATCTACTTGAGGACCACCATTGCGTAAGCCAAGCTCTTCACCAATATAAAGCATTGGTGCTTCATCCATTTCGCCTTCACCAATCACTACTGTAGCATGCATTGGAATTGTATCGAACATTGCGCGCATCGCTGTCGTTGCTGCATCATCTGCCTCAATTTTTAAACCGCGACCCATCCATTTCCCGGATGCGATTGCTGCTGCCTCTGTTACTCGTACTACTTCCATCGATAAACTACGTTCCATTGTCTTATTTGCCTCCCGTTATCGGCATATTTCTTCGCCGAAACATTCAAATTACCTCTATTGTAACATAGTTAGTTCAAAACTTTTAGCTCTCATTATTCCTTTGTCTCTGCTACGCGTGCCATTATTGTTTCACGTCGAATATCAGCGCCTAAATCACGTAATTTCTCAATAAGTGAGCTATAGCCACGCTCAATATGATAGATATCGTGAATTTCTGTTTCGCCTTCCGCTAAAAGGCCTGCTAATACTAATGCGGCACCAGCACGAAGGTCTGTAGCGGTTACAGTTGAACCTTGTAATTTACTAGGGCCTGTAATCATAGCTGTATTTCCTTCAACGCGTGCATTGGCATTCATACGACGAAGTTCATCAATATGCTTAAATCGAGCTGTATAAATTGTATCTGTTACCTTTGAGGAACCAAATGCTTGAGACATTAATACAGAAAGTGGTTGCTGAATATCCGTTGGGAACCCAGGATACACTAATGTTTTTACATCAACGGCTTGCAATGTGGTAAGGTCTGTTTTTGGCACAAAAATACTTTCTTCACCGATTTCGATTTTTACGCCCATTTCACGAAGTTTTGCAGTAATCGCCTCTAAATGCAATGGAATTACATTATCAATAGTGATGCCTTCACCTAAAGCGGCAGCCATGATCATAAACGTAGCAGCTTCAATACGATCCGGAATAATCGTATGCTCCGTACCATGAAGCTCCTCTACGCCTTCAATACGGATAACACTTGTACCCGCACCTTTAATATTAGCTCCCATGTTAGTAAGAAGGGTTGCTACATCAATAATCTCCGGTTCTTTTGCTGCATTTTCAATAACCGTACGTCCTTTTGCAAGAACAGCAGCTAACATAATATTAATGGTTGCTCCTACACTGGCAACGTCTAAATATATTTTGGCACCAATTAATTCATCAGCACGTAAATAAATCGCTCCATGCTCATTCGTGATTTTCGCACCTAATGCCTCAAAGCCTTTAATATGTTGATCAATAGGACGCGGCCCTAAAAAGCAGCCTCCCGGTAAACCGATCACAGCTTTTTTAAAGCGACCAAGCATTGCTCCCATTAAGTAATAGGAAGCACGAAGTTTTTTCACGTTGCCGTTCGGTAATGGCAACGCAATCATATCTGTTGGATCAATTGTCATTACGCCATCCTCAAATGACACTTCTCCACCGATTTCCTCTAATAATGCCTTTAACGTCCACGCATCAGAAATTTCTGGTAGCCCTCCAATTGTCACTGGAGAGTTCGCCAAAATTGATGCTGGAATCAAGGCGACTGCACTATTTTTTGCACCACTAACTTTTATTGTACCCTTTAGACGATTTTCGCCTGTAATTTTGTAAACATCCATTTCGCTTTCTCCCTCATGATTGGAAAGTAATTTTTCTGCAATTGGCTCACTATATAATCTTATTATTCGCCTTTTCTCTTATTCCAATCCGCTAAAAATCCTTCAATTCCTTTTTCCGTTAATGGATGATTGAAAAGTTGCTTTAATACTTTAAAAGGAGTAGTCGAAATATGTGCACCAGCAAGTGCTGCAGCTGTTACATGTTGTGGATGACGAATAGATGCAGCAATAATTTGCGTATCGATATTATGGATTGTGAAAATATCTGCAATCGTTTCAATTAGTTCTACACCGTTTTGACCCATATCATCTAAACGACCGATAAATGGTGATACATATGTAGCACCCGCACGAGCAGCCATTAATGCTTGGTTGGCACTAAAGATTAATGTTACGTTCGTTTTAATACCTTTGTCTGCAAAGAAGCGACATGCCTCTAAGCCAGCTGGAGTCATTGGCAGTTTAACTGTAATATTCGGAGCAATTGCAGCCAATTCTAAGCCTTCTTTAATCATACCTTCCGCATCTAGAGCAATTACTTCCCCGCTCACTGAGCCATCTACAAGCTCTGTGATTTCACGAAGTCGATCATGGAAAGAAACATTCTCTTCTCTAGCAACTAACGATGGGTTTGTTGTAACACCTGATAAAATCCCCCATGCGTGTGCTTCTTTAATCTCTTCAAAGTTTGCTGTATCAATGAAAAATTTCATTATATTTCCTCCTGATCACTGTTTTGGCTCATTACCATAACGTAGGGTTGATTTCCGTACCGGCTGGGCGCTTTGTTGTTGCTGTCGCTACGCTTTCGCACAGATAAAATATTTGTTGCTGACGCTTCGCTTTCGCACAGATAAAATATTTGTTGCTGACGCTTCGCTTTCGCACAGATAAAATATTGTTGCTGACGCTTCGCTTTCGCACAGAGCAAAGCTTCCTGGGACGTCCGATGAGCCGCTTAGGCCTACACGATGTAGGTCACGAAGGCGTTATCACAGGACGCGATATTTTTAGCCTTCGTTCCTCTATTGCTAATCCCCAAGGAGTCGCCCAGCCTTCACTCCAATCAACTTATTTACATAGTATACGTTTTAACAAATGTCATCCCCACTTTTGGTGATGAGCCTTATATTAGAATTTTCGCCAAAAATTTTTTATTTCAAAAACAAGAGAAGGTCGATAACAACATCAACACTTCTCTTAGTATGTGTATTCATCTCTGCTTTTTTAGCATATTAGATACTAAAATTATGCTTTTTGCGCACTACCAAATTCACGGATTTTCCCGATAACTGTTGCTTTAATCGCTTCACGTGCCGGAGCAAGGAATTTACGAGGATCATAAACAACTTTATCATTATCAAGAACTTCACGGATTACTTTTGTAGCAGCAATTTGATTTTCAGTATTAACATTAATTTTTGCTGTACCTAATGAAATTGAACGTTGAATATCTTTTGTTGGAATACCTGTACCACCATGTAATACTAATGGAAGATCTGCTAAGTTTGAGATTTCTTCCATTTCTTTAAAGCCTAAGTTTGGTTCTCCTTGGTAAGGACCATGTACAGAGCCAAGTGCTGGTGCTAAGCAGTCGATATCTGTTAGCTCAACCATTTTACGGCATTCCTCTGGATCAGCGTACATAATACCACCGATTACGCCATCCTCGTCACCGCCTACTGTGCCAAGTTCAGCTTCAACAGAAACACCTTTCGAATGAGCATACTCAACTACTTTTGAAGTAGTCGCAACATTTTCCTCGAATGGATGATGAGAAGCATCAATCATAACGGAAGTAAAGCCTGCATCAATTGCTTCTTTACATTTTTCAAAGCTTGAACCATGGTCAAGATGAATAGCTACAGGTACCGTAGTGCCATAAGATTCCATTAAACCTTTTACCATGTGTACAACGGAGATAAATCCGCCCATATATTTTCCTGCACCTTCAGAAACACCTAGAATAACTGGAGATTTTTCCTCTTCAGCTGCTTGTAAAATTGCTTGAGTCCACTCAAGATTGTTGATGTTGAACTGACCAACCGCATAACCTTCTGCTTTTGCTTTAATTAACATCTCTTTCATAGATACTAATGCCATACTAAAAATCCTCCTCTTAGGACTATTCTTTCTACATAGATATGCTATTTAATCATAGCAAAAATAACAGCCCCTGAAAAGCAGGGGCTGTTATTTTCTACGCGAAAGCGGAGTGCAACGTAGCGACAGCGTCTTGTTTTCTGCACGTAAGCGGAGTGCAACGTAGCGGCAGTGCCCAACCGTAGTGTAGTGCAACGGAACGAAGGTTTAGCCCCTGAAAAGCAGGGGCTGTTATTTTCTACACGAAAGCGGAGTGCAACGTAGCGGCAGTGTCAACCGTAGTGTAGTGCAACGCAACAAAGGTCCAGTGGCTGGAACAAAACTGGTCAAAACCTTAAAAAGCGCGAGAAATCAAATTAGAAACGTTGATTTCTTGCGCTTTTTTGATGTTAAATTTTACGTAAAAAAATATGCTTATGTCATAAGCGACGCAAATTATCAGTGCGGTCAGATAGTGTTGCATGAAGGTAGATGTCGATATTTTTCGAAAGTTGGGTGATAAATTTAAAAAGTTGGGTGATAAATCGAGAAAGTTGGTTGATAAATTAAAAAAGTTGGTCGATAAATCGAGAAAGTTGGTCGATAAACAAACAATCAAAAGTTCTCGATAAATCTCAAAACTGCAGCTCATTAAAGATTTTTGTCGCTGTCATTGCATTGCGCTGCGCTGCAGAAAAATAAAAGCGGCTCGTCGGACGCTCTCTGAAAAGCGCCCAGTCGGAACGGAAATCAACCCCACGTTATAGTGATGAGCCATTTATTGTGGAAGCAAAATGATAGTGAAACGGTAGAAAACTTCTACTAATCGTATAATAACCATAAAAAACAGGCTGTGTTGACCACTGCCTGTTCGTCTAAACACTTAATATTTTATTAACCTCATCACGCACTTCAAAAATATCAAAAGGCTTAGTAAAATATCGAATTGCTCCTAAATCTAATGCCTCCTGTACAACGTCCAATTCACCATATGCTGTCATCATGAAAACCGGGAGTTGTGGCCACTTCTCTTTTAAGCGCTTTAAAATTTCTATGCCATCCATCCCTGGAATTTTCATGTCTAATAGGACACAATCTATTTCCTCCTCCTCAGCATACTTCAGTGCTTCCATACCATTTGCAGCTAAATATGTACCATAACCTTCTTTTTTCAACACTTCATTTAAAAGTAAACGAATTCCCGGTTGATCATCGACAATTAGTAATCGTTTCACATTTCATTCCGCCCTTTTCGAGTTATTATTCTTACGTAAAATTCTCTCTATTATGTATTATTCTCCTTTAACCTATTAATACCTTCTAGTATTATAAATTATCTACTTTTGCTTTATGCTCTTTTCAAACCTATAATATTGATTGAGGTGGGACCATGTCAAAAATTCTAACAACACAATTGAGTGGATTATTACAAAGAATAACACAAAATGAAGAAGAAGCTATTGAAGAAACAGCGCGATTACTTGCACAAGCTGGTATTAGTGAAGGTAATGTCTATTTCGCATGCTTTGGCGAAATGCAAATTGTCGAATTAAACGCATTTCAAGCTGTAGAACGTTTTACGAAGTTAGTCCCTTGGACAAAAGATACAGTTATCACGGAAGCGGATCGTGTTTGCATTTTTACACGTAGCGCACACGATGAGGATGCATTAGCATTAGCACAGCAATTAAATAATCAGTTTATTCCATTTGCAGCCGTTGCTAGCGAAGTTGCTAATTCCGAAAATCCACTAGCAGATTTAGCGTATACGTATATTTCAACACGCATGCGAGGTGGTTTATTACCGAACGATTTAGGAAAGCGCATAGTTGTGCCACATGCTATTGCTGCCCTTTTTGTTTATGAAGCCGTAAAAATTGCGTATGATGAAATGCTTGGTCTTGATGACGAAGAGCTATAAAGAATCTATAAAAAAGAGTTGTCTCAGCATTTGAGACAACTCTTTTTTGCATTATTTAAATGTTGCGCCGATAAAATCACGGAACAATGGCTGTGGACGGTTTGGACGTGATACTAACTCAGGGTGGAATTGGCATGCTACGAAGAAATTATTTTCTGGCAACTCGATAATTTCCACTAATTTACCGTTAGGACTTGTACCTGAGAAGACAAGACCTGCAGCTTCCATTGCTTCACGATATTCATTGTTAAATTCATAACGATGGCGGTGGCGCTCATAAACTAGCTCTTGACCATAGGCTTTGCTTGCCTTTGAGCCATCTCTTAACTTACATGGATATAAACCTAAACGTAATGTACCACCGATGTCTACACTGTCGTTTTGATCTGGTAGGAAGTCAATAATAGGATATTCCGTATTTGGATCAAGCTCTGTAGAATGCGCTCCTTGTAAACCAAGTACGTTACGAGCAAATTCTACTGTTGCAAGCTGCATACCTAGGCAAATACCTAAGAATGGTACATTATTTTCACGAGCATATTGTGTCGCTAAAATTTTACCTTCAACTCCGCGATCACCGAAACCACCTGGAACTAAAATAGCGTCAGCCCCTTTTAATAGCGTAGCAACATTGTCAGCATCTACATGTTCTGCATTAATCCAGTCAATCTCAATATCAGAATTAAATGCATAGCCTGCATGTTTTAATGCCTCTACAACAGAAATGTAAGCATCTTGTAGTTCTACATATTTACCTACTAATGCTACTTTTCGTTTATTTGGTAAGCTCTTCACTTTCGCTACAAGCTCGCGCCATTCTTCCATATCCGCCTCTGGTGCTTCAATGCCAAAATGGTCAAGCACGATATCATCAATATCTTGTGCATGAAGGTTTAAAGGTACTTCATATAAATGTTCTGCATCACGAGATTCAATAATTTCATGTGGCTGAACATCACAGAATAAAGCTAATTTTTCTTTCATATCTTCAGGCACTTCTTGCTCTGTGCGCACAACGATAATATTTGGTTGAATACCTAAAGAACGTAATTCTTTTACAGAATGCTGAGTTGGCTTTGTTTTTAACTCACCCGCAGCTTTAATATAAGGAATAAGCGTACAATGAACATACATCACATTGTTATGGCCTAAATTTGTTTTCATTTGGCGAATTGCTTCAAGGAATGGTAATGACTCAATATCCCCAACTGTTCCGCCTACTTCAGTAATAACTACGTCTGCGTTTGTTTCGCGACCAGCTCGTTGAATACGATCTTTAATCTCATTTGTAATGTGAGGAATTACTTGTACTGTTCCACCGTTGTAATCACCACGGCGTTCTTTTTGTAATACAGACTGATAAACACGACCTGATGTTACTGTAGAATGCTTTCCTAGGTTAATATCAATGAAACGTTCGTAGTGACCTAAGTCTAAGTCAGCTTCTGCGCCATCATCTGTTACGAACACTTCACCATGTTGATAAGGACTCATTGTACCTGGGTCAATATTGATATATGGGTCAAATTTTTGAATCGTTACTTCTAATCCGCGATTTTTTAATAAACGACCTAGAGATGCTGCTACAATCCCTTTTCCAAGTGAAGACACAACCCCACCTGTTACAAAAATATACTTCGTCATGAAAAAATTCCTCCTTATGTTGTTCTAGAAATTGCTAGTAAGAAAAGTACATTCACGCCACATGCTGATTCTAAGCATTGATGCCAATGTTTCGACAGGCTAAGAAAATAAATATTTCTCACCCCTAAAATAAGAAAAGCCGAGAATGCCTACACATGTAGTCGATTCGAAGCTGTAATCGTTTCTATCTCTTTTCTACTTTCAATTATGCCTCGGCATAATTGCGTCCGGGAATCGGTTTTGTGCTTAGGCCTGCACGAGGGCCGACACGATGTCGGTCATTTCGGTAATGCCACAGGACGTGGCGTTTTACCGATGCAGGTCAGTTAACCGTTATCGCATGGATGCGATGTTTTTAGGTTAACATCTTTTAAGAACTCCTTTCCGATTCCGTGACATCCGCCGAAGGCTTTAACTTCTTTCAGCAACCCGCTGAAAGAAGGAAGTTTTAACATTTATTCAATCACCGATTATTATACATCATGAATAATTTAGAGCATTTATATTCATTCCGTAGCTATAAACATGGGAGAACTTGATTGAAAAAAGTTAAAAAAAATAAAAAAACGCTCCTCCTGCATAGGTTTGCAGGGGGAGCGTATTACATACACGGTCTTTCTCCTTTAATAAGGAGCCCAAGTAAAAGATTAAACGTAACCGTGATAGAAGTCAAGATTTTTTACTACAAGGATAAAAGAAAGAAAATTTCAAAGAGTAATTATCTTAGACTTCTTCCTCTTCTTCAAATTCTTCTTCATCTTCATCGATAAAGTCCTCATCGATTTCTTCATCGATGTCCTCTAATTCTTCTTCATCAAAGTCGATCTCTTCTTTATCATCTGCTGCTGCTTCTTCTTCATCTTCTTCATCTTCTTCAACGAATTCTTCATAATCTTCATCAAAGTCAATGTCTGCCTCTTCTATATCTTCATCTAAATCATCTTCATCCTCAACGGCAGCTTTAGATTTTTTCTTATGAGTTTTAACAGAAGGAGCTGTTTCTTCTTCAATCTGTTCAACTTTATACCATTCACGTAAGCCCCAGCCTGTTTCTTGATTAAATAAGAAGCGGCCATCTACATTTAGATCTGTGTAAAATTGTAGTAGGCGACCTTTTATTTCCTCATCACTATGGCCAACAAACTCTTGAATAATTGTTAATAAGTCATTAAAAGACACTGAGGCACGTTTTTCATTTAAAATTGCATAAGCTAAGTTAATTAACGATTCTTCCGTTAATTGTTCTTTTGTCATTTCACGAAAATTCATTCGTGCACTTCCTTTCTCTCATCGCAATGGACGTTTTAAAATTCATATAGCTTTATTTTCGGAGCGCAGCAAAAAAAGGCCGCACAAAAGTAACTTTCCATCATAAGCATAATACCCATTATATACAAAGTATTATCCTCATTGCTAGCTTCAATTACTGTTTTTTATATCACGCATTTTTTTTATCCCCAAGTAAAACAAATAGAGAGATAATAATAGTAAAGGAACAGCGCCAATTTGCTTATCATACAGGAAAATGACTCCTACCACCAAAGCTAAAATAATGATGTAGTTAATAGCTGATTTCATCACCTATTGCGCCTCCCCTTTTTTTACATTTCTATTATAACGGAAATAAAAAGAAGTGCCTAATCCTAAGACTAGACACTTACAACTACACCAACATTTTGCACAAAATGGAATCATCACCAAAACGAGTGGTTGATTTCCGTTCCGACTGGGCGCTTTGTTGTTGCTGTCGCTACGCTTTCGCATAGAAAACATCCGCTTCGCTGCAGGGTCTCGGCCAACAGATGTTTTTTTGCGCGAAAGCGAAGCGGCAGCGGCAACAGCACCGATGTTGGTCACGAAGGCGTTATCACAGGATGTGATGGTTTTAGCCTTCGTTCCTCTATCGCTAATCCTCGAGGGGTCGCCCAGTCTCCACTCCAATCAACTTATTTACATAGTAGACGTTTTATCAAAAGTCATCCACAATTTTTGATGATGAACCACAAAATGGAATAGTTGTTATACGGCAAGAAGATCATTACATATTACGACGATATTGTCCGCCTACCTCGTATAAAGCATTTGTGATTTGCCCTAAGCTAGCGACTTTTACGGTTTCCATAAGCTCCGCGAAAATATTACCGTTGTTTACAGCTACTTGTTGTAAACGAGCAAGAGCCGCTGCGTTCTCTCCTTCATGTTGCTTCCAGAAGGCATGTAAATTACGAATTTGTGTCTCTTTTTCTTCCGTCGATGCACGCGCAATTTCCATATTGTTAATTTCATCTTCAGAAGGCGGATTTGGATTTAAGTATGTGTTTACACCAATGATTGGTAACTCACCTGAATGCTTTAGCATCTCGTAGTGCATCGATTCCTCTTGAATCTTACCACGTTGATATTGTGTTTCCATTGCACCTAGTACGCCACCACGATCATTGATACGATCAAACTCTTCTAGTACCGCTTCTTCTACAAGGTCTGTTAACTCTTCTACGATAAACGCTCCTTGTAATGGATTTTCGTTTTTCGCTAAGCCATGTTCCTTCGTAATAATCATTTGAATGGCCATCGCACGACGTACAGATTCTTCCGTAGGCGTTGTAATGGCCTCATCATATGCATTCGTATGCAATGAATTACAATTATCCTGTAATGCCATTAACGCCTGTAACGTTGTGCGGATATCATTAAAATCAATCTCCTGCGCATGCAAACTACGTCCAGATGTTTGGATATGATATTTTAATTTTTGCGCTCGTTCATTGGCACCGTACTTATCACGCATGACAACCGCCCAAATACGGCGGGCTACACGTCCAATAACTGTGTACTCTGGATCCAGTCCGTTAGAGAAGAAGAATGATAGATTTGGCGCAAAGTCATCAATATTCATTCCTCGACTTAAATAATATTCTACATACGTAAAGCCATTTGCTAATGTAAAGGCCAACTGTGATATTGGGTTCGCACCAGCTTCGGCAATATGATAACCAGAAATAGATACGGAGTAATAATTACGAACTTTATGATCGATAAAGTATTGCTGAATATCCCCCATCATACGTAACGCAAACTCTGTTGAGAAAATACATGTATTTTGCCCTTGATCTTCTTTTAAAATATCTGCTTGCACGGTTCCACGTACAACCTGTAATGTTTTCTCTCGTGTCTCCGTAAATTCTTCAACTGTCAAAGGTCGGCCTAGTTCTTTCTCACGTAGTTTCACTTGCTGATCAATAGCCGTATTCATGAACATCGCCAAAATAACCGGTGCTGGACCGTTAATTGTCATCGACACTGAAGTTGATGGTGCACATAAATCAAAGCCTGCATAAAGCTTTTTCATATCCTCTAGTGTACAAATGGATACACCTGACTCTCCAACCTTCCCATAAATATCTGGTCGGTAATCTGGGTCCTCACCGTATAACGTTACCGAATCAAATGCTGTTGATAGACGTTTCGCATCATCATCTTTCGATAAATAATGGAATCGTTTATTTGTACGCTCAGGCGTTCCCTCGCCAGCAAATTGTCGTTTCGGATCTTCCCCTTCACGTTTAAATTGGAATACTCCCGCTGTATATGGGAATTCACCAGGTACATTTTCTCTATAAACCCAGCGTAAAATTTCACCATAATCTACGAATTTCGGCAAAGCAACTTTAGGTATTTTTGTACCAGAAAGGCTTATTGTCTTTAAAATTGTTCGAATTTCTTTATCACGAACTTTCGTGACAAATTCGTCTCCTGCATACGCTTCTTTTAAAGCATGCCAATTATCTAATATACGTTTAGACTCTGCCGTTAATTCATCTCTAACACCTTCCGCTAAAGAAGTAAGAGATGCGATAAGTGCATCATTTGGCGCTTTTTCCTTAATCGCTTCAATAGCTCCCTCTAATTGGAATAGACGACGAGCAAATTCCACCTGTTGCTCTGATTTTTTATGATAGCCACGCACAGTATCTGTGAGTTCTCGTAAATAATAACGACGGTCGTTCGGAATGATAACATCTTGTTTTTGGGTTTTCGCAAATTGCTCATAGCCTGTTTCCCAATTACTACCTGTCTTCGTATTAATGATATTTACTAATGCAGCAAATAAAGCATTCGTTCCTTTATCATTAAATTGACTGGCAATCGTACCGTACACAGGCATAGTATCAATCGATTCATCCCAAAGCTCTCGTGAACGTTGATATTGCTTCTGCACTTGACGTAATGCATCCTCAGAACCTTTGCGTTCAAATTTATTGATAGCGATCACATCCGCAAAATCAATCATGTCAATTTTCTCAAGCTGTGTTGGCGCACCAAACTCACTTGTCATGACATACATAGATAGATCAGTGTATTTTGTAATTTCCGCATCACCCTGACCAATACCACTTGTTTCTACAATGATTAAATCATAACCCGCTACACGCGTTACATCTAGCACATCCCCAATGGAAGCAGTAAGCTCTGTACGAGATCCACGTGTTGCTAAACTACGCATATATACGCGATTATTGAAAATCGCATTCATACGAATTCGGTCACCAAGTAAAGCCCCACCTGTCTTTTGCTTTGTCGGATCGACAGAAAGAATAGCTACGCGCTTATCCGGAAACTCTTTCAAGAAACGGCGAATTAATTCATCTGTTAAAGAAGATTTACCCGCACCACCTGTTCCAGTAATACCCAATATAGGCGTTCCTTTTGAGCGTTTGTGAGCTTCCGCTAGCATTTTTTTCGTTTCTTCATCATCATTCGACTCTGCAGCAGTTAATAAATTTGCTAAAATTTCAGGTGTTTCTGTGGATAGAGCATCCAGCTTTTCTTGATAGCTACCTATAGCAGTCGGGAAATCAGTTCCTTTAATTTTCTCATTAATCATCCCTTGTAAACCTAAAACACGCCCATCCTCTGGTGAGAAAATCCCTGCAATCCCGTAAGCATGTAGCTCTTTAATTTCACGTGGTAAAATAACACCACCGCCACCACCATAAATTTTAATATGTGGCGCCCCTTTTTCACGTAGCAAATCATACATATATTTAAAGTATTCCATATGTCCGCCTTGATAAGATGATACCGCAATACCTTGAGCATCCTCTTGAATCGCAGCATTTACGACTTCCTCCACGGAGCGGTTATGTCCTAAATGGATTACCTCTACACCGCTTGATTGTAAAATACGTCGCATAATGTTAACCGAAGCATCATGTCCATCAAAAAGACTTGATGCTGTAACAAAACGCACGTGATTTTTTGGACGATATACTTCTACCTTTGTCATATGAAATCCCCACTTTCTCCCCTTAATCAATTACACCTTTGTGTGATGAAACAGCTTTCTATTTATAAAAAAAATCGGTAATTGCAATGTCGCTTTATGCAATTACCGACAACCCCTTTACAGAACTTATTAGAACCCCTTTATGCCTGAAATAAACAATGTTATTTGCATTTCAATAAATTCGTCAATAGAGTGCTGACGATGGAGCGCCCATTTACGGAATGCCCAGCTTTGTCCAGAAACGACTAAGTTATTTGCTGCCAAGTGAATTTGTTTATCTGTCATCGTTATTTCACCTGACTGCACACAGCGTTTTAGTAATCGCTCAAAAGTAGCAACCATTTCAAACTCTTTACTAAATACATAACGTTGCGCTTCTTTCGACAATGATTTAGTTTCCTGATACATGATTGTCAGCTCATCAACCAAACTATCAATTTGCAAGAAATACTCTCGAATCATTTCCTTTAACTCTTCAATCGTTCCTGCCTTAATCTCAAAACTTGAAAGTCGCTCCATCGCATGGTGATAAATACTATCACATACAAGGTAAAGGACGTCTTCCTTCGTACGAATATATTCATATAATGTTCCGATACTAAAGCCTGCAGCTTTTGCGATTTCTCTCGTTGTGGCACGATGAAACCCTTTTTCTTTAAATAATTTAATGGCTCCCTCTATCATCTGTTCTCGACGAATGGCGATAAGATTTTCATCTTTTACCGTTGACTGTACTTGGGGTCTTTGATCTCTTTCTGTCATACGTTATTTTGTCAACATACGAGAGATAACAAGTCGTTGAATCTCTTGTGTACCTTCGTAAATTTGTGTGATTTTTGCATCACGCATGAAGCGCTCAACCGGATAATCCTTCGTATAACCATATCCACCAAAGACTTGAACCGCCTCAGTTGTTACACTCATCGCCGTATCGCCAGCCATTAATTTTGCCATTGCAGATGCCTTACCATAAGGTAGACCATTTGATTCTAGCCAAGCCGCTTGGTATGTAAGCAGTCGAGATGCTTCAATTTGAGTTGCCATATCTGCTAGTTTAAAGGATATACCTTGGTTGGCAGTAATCGGCTTACCAAATTGCACACGCTCTTTACCATATTCAACCGCTGCATCTAGCGCGCCTTGTGCAATCCCTAGAGCTTGTGCCGCAATACCATTACGTCCTCCATCAAGTGTTGTCATCGCAATTTTGAAGCCTTCTCCCTCAGCTCCAAGCATGTTTTCTTTCGGTACACGACAGTTATCAAAAATAATTTCAGTTGTAGGAGATGAACGAATTCCTAGTTTTTTCTCCTTCTTCCCTACCGAGAAACCTTCATAGCCAGCTTCAACTATAAAAGCAGTTGTGCCATGTTTAGCTTCTGGATCTGTTACTGCAAATACAACATATGTATCTGCTACTCCACCGTTCGTAATGAAAATTTTCGAGCCGTTTAAAATATAATCATCGCCATCACGTTTTGCATATGTTTTCATGCCACCCGCATCAGAACCTGATCCTGGCTCCGTTAAGCCATATGCACCGATATGTTTACCTTCTGCCATTGGGCGAAGGTATTTTTGTTTTTGCTCTTCATTACCAAATTTAAAGATCGGCCAACCAGCAAGTGAAGTATGTGCTGATAAAGTTACCCCTGTTGAAGCACATACACGTGATAATTCCTCTACAGCAATGACATATGCAAGATAATCAAAGCCTGCACCGCCGTATTCTTCTGGCCATGGAATACCTGTTAAACCTAACTCCGCCATTTTATCGAAAATTGCACGGTCAAACTCTTCGTTCTCGTCACGTTCAGCTGCTGTTGGTGCTACTTCATTAATAGCAAAATCACGAATCATTTCACGTAATTGCTCATGCTCTTCTGTTAATTGAAAGTTCATTGTCCATTTCCCCTTTTTCGTTAGACTCAGTTAGTGCTATATTGTTGATTTCTGTATGTGATCATGTTTCTGTAGTATTGCTTCGGAACACTGAGCGAACCTCTAGTAACCTAAAGCGTTTTCCTGAATCGACATCATCCATAAAAAATCAACTTTGCAACATTCATCAGACTTTATTTAAGTAAATGTTTACTAATGACTAGCTTTTGAATTTCACTTGTACCCTCGTATATCTCTGTCACCTTTGCATCTCGGAAATAGCGCTCTACAGGATAGTCTTTTGTATAGCCGTAGCCACCAAAAATCTGTATAGCGTCTATCGCTGTTTGTACTGCCGTACGTGAGGCAAACAGTTTCGCCATCGAGGCCTCGGCTCCGCATGGCAACCCTTTTGTACGTAGATCCGCTGCACGATAGACTAGTAATTTTGCTGATTCTACGGCAGTTGCCATATCAGCAAGCTTGAAGCCAACCCCTTGTTGCGCTGCAATAGGCTTTCCAAATTGAACACGCTCTTTTGCATATCCAGTAGCTGCCTCTAGTGCTGCTTCAGCAATGCCTAGAGCTTGTGCTGCGATTCCAATGCGTCCAACATCTAAGTTAGCCATTGCAATTTTAAAGCCTTCCCCTTCCTCCCCAAGAAGGTTTGCGGCTGGAATGCGACAGTTGTCGAATGTTAGTTGAACTGTACGTGAGCCGTGTAGGCCCATTTTATGTTCATCTTTACCTATGATTAAGCCTGGTGTTCTTTTTTCAACAATAAATGCTGAAATACCACGTGTTTTTTCAGTTGGATTCGTTGAGGCAAAGACAATATAAACATCTGCTTCTCCGCCGTTTGTAATAAACACCTTGGAGCCGTTGATGACATAGTCATCTCCATCTCGCACCGCTTTGGATTGTAAAGAGCCAGCGTCAGAACCAGCGCTAGGCTCTGTTAAACAAAATGCCCCTAAATAGTCCCCTGCAGCAAGCTTTGGAACATAACGTTTCTTCTGTTCATCGTTGCCGAAATAAATGATAGGGTTTGTTCCAACCGAAGTATGTACAGATAAAATAACACCCATTACTGCACTAACCTTCGATAGTTCATTGATTGCAATTATGTACGATGTAAAATCCATCGCTGAGCCGCCTAATTCCTCAGGCGTCGTGATCCCCATTAAACCTAATTCTCCCATTTGCGCAAGGAGTTCACGCGGAAACTCTCCTGCTTCCATACGTTCTACCCACGGTTCAATTTTATCCTGAGCAAAATTACGAACCATATCACGCATCATTATTTGTTCATCTGTAAATTGTAAATGCATCTATTATGTCACCCCTGTATGTTGTCCCGTAGCATTGTACTTCATTTGAATTGTCCCATCCCCATAGGATTATTCATAAACGTAAAAGCCTCTTCCAGATTTTTTACCTAGCCAGCCTGCTGCCACATATTTACGAAGCAATGGACAAGGTCTATATTTACTATCACCTAAGCCCTCATGTAAAATCTCCATGATGGATAGACATGTATCAAGACCAATAAAATCTGCTAATGTTAATGGCCCCATCGGATGATTCATGCCGAGCTTCATCACATCGTCAATGGCTTCTTTCGATGCTACACCCTCATACAATGCGTAGATCGCTTCATTAATCATTGGTAATAAAATACGATTCGAAATAAAGCCTGGGAAGTCATTTACTTCCACCGGCGTTTTCGATAATTTTACTGTCATGTCTTCAACCACTTTGTAGACTTCATCACTAGTAGCTAACCCTCTAATAATTTCTACAAGCTTCATAACCGGTACAGGATTCATAAAGTGCATACCAATCACTTGCTCTGGACGATTTGTGACAGCTGCAATTTCCGTAATTGGTAAAGATGATGTATTCGTAGCTAAAATGGCATGTGCCGGTGCAATCTGATCAATTTGCTTAAAGATGGATTGCTTCACTTCCATATTCTCCACTGCTGCCTCGATGATAATATCTACGTCACTAGCATCCTGTAAATCTAGTGACATACTAATACGACCTAAAATAGCCGCCTTCTCATCCTCAGTTTTACGACCCTTTTCAACATCACGTGTCAGGTTTTTCGTCATTACGCCTAAACCACGTTCGAAAAATTCTTGCTTCATGTCGTTCAGTTTGACGTCATAGCCAGCTTGTGCACAAACTTGTGCAATCCCGGAGCCCATTTGCCCAGCACCAATAACCATTACTTTTTGAATTCCCATCATTCGTGTCCCCCTGTTTTCGGTACTTCAATCATAATCGCATCGCCTTGCCCTCCACCTGAGCAGATAGCAGCAATTCCGATACCACCGCCACGACGTTTTAAATCATGCGCAAGTGTTAAAATAATGCGTGCTCCAGATGCTCCAATTGGATGACCTAACGCAACTGCACCACCGTTAACATTGACCTTTTCAGCATCTAAATCCGCCAGTTGCTTGCTGACAAGAGCTACCGCTGCAAATGCTTCATTGATTTCGATCAAATCAATGTCAGCTAATGATTTCCCCGTCTTTTTAAGTAATTTGTTAATGACAAGCCCTGGTGTTTGTGGGAAGTTCTCAGGCTCAATCGCAAGCTCTTCATGGCCGATAATCACTGCAAGCGGCTCTCTACCTTCACGCGCCGCACGTTCCTCACTCATTACTACTAAGGCACACGCACCATCGTTAACGCCAGGTGCATTCCCTGCTGTAATCGTTCCGTCCTTGTCAAAGGCTGGCTTGAGTTTCGCAAGTACCTCCATTGACGTACCGGCTCTTGGTGCCTCGTCCGTATCGATATGAAGCGGTTCTCCCTTACGTTGTGGAATTTCCACAGGCACAATTTCTTCAGCAAAGTAACCTTTTTCAATTGCTGCAAGTGCACGTTCATGACTGCGAACAGACCAAGCATCCTGCTCCTCACGGCTTAACGAATATTCTTTGGCCGTTGTATTACCGTAGCTTCCCATATGCGGCCTTGTCTTATCAAAGGCACATGTTAAGCCATCATATAGCATGCCATCTACCATTGTTGAGTCGCCCATGCGTAAGCCTGTTCGACCATTTTGTAGATAATACGGTGCATTCGACATGGATTCCATACCACCAGCGATAATTACTTCTTCGTCCCCTAATCGAATTAGCTGATTCGCTAGTGTTACAGCACGCATCCCTGACGCACAAACCTTGTTAATCGTTTCTGTTTTCACTGCTACTGGTAAATTTGCTTTGATCGCAGCCTGCCTTGAAGGAATTTGGCCCTGTCCCCCTTGTAAAACGGAGCCTAAAATTACTTCATTCACTTCATCAGGCGAAATATTCGCTTTCTCAAGTGCCCCTTTTATGGCAATTGCGCCTAAATCACTCGCGCTTAATGCTGATAGTGAACCTCCAAACTTACCAAATGCAGTTCTTGCTCCTGCTAAAATTACTGCTCTATTCAAGTAAAACACCCCTTTTGTTTTACGTTCTAGAAGAAGTATAAGAGCATCTGCGTTGACTGAACGCTCGCTCGACCTCTTGCTATGAAAAATGGGAGTTAGTATCAATTTGCCCCGGCATAATTGCGTCTGGAATCGACTTTGTGCTTAGGCCTGCACGATGCAGGTCAGTTAGCCGTTATCGCATGGATGCGATGATTTTAGGCTAACATCCTAAGTGAACTCCTTTTCGATTCCATGACATCCGCCGGAGGCTTTAACTTCTTTCAGCGGGTGTTTGGATACCCGCTGAAAGAAGTTAGATCAACTCCCATTTCCATTTAATCTTATTCTACAAAACAATTATTTATTGTGCAATTTATATTTTTCAGATAACTAAAATATTTCTGCAATAACCATTATTTTTCTGCGTTAGTTTCTGCATTCTTGTCTTATTCGACACTGTCTACAGAGGCTACTACTTCTTCAACCATTACATCCGCTGCTTCTTCAACAGACTCTTCGACAGCTTTCACTTTTTCACCAAATACTGAACGCTCCAATAGTTCTGCAACATCGAATGTACTGATTGTATCTTCAACCTCTTTTGCCTTTGTACCATCCTCAAGCATTGTTAAGCAGTAAGGACATCCAGAAGAAATAACTGAAGCATCCGTTGCTAAAGCTTGCTCTGTTCTTGCTACGTTAATTCGGTTGCCGACATGCTCTTCCATCCACATTAAGCCGCCACCTGCACCACAGCACATTGCTGACTCACGATTACGCTCCATTTCCACAAGCTTAACACCTGGAATACCACGTAATATCTCGCGTGGTGCATCATAAACATCGTTATAACGACCTAAATAACAAGAATCGTGGAAAACAATCGTTTCATGAACTTCGTAATTTAACGCTAGACGATTTTCATCAATCAATTGATTCAATAGTTCAGTATGATGGTAGACCTCGCCCTTCCAGCCAAAATCTTGATATTCATTTTTAAAGATATTATAAGCATGAGGGTCAATCGTAACGATTTTCTTCACGTCGTTTTTCTCAAATTCATCAATATTCGCTGTTGCCAGCTCTTGGAATAAAAACTCATTTCCTAATCGACGTGGAGTGTCCCCTGAGTTTTTCTCTTTATTTCCTAAAATCGCAAACTTCACGCCTGCCTCGTTTAATAAACGACAGAAAGCTAAGGCAATTTTTTGTGAGCGGTTATCAAACGCCCCCATTGAACCTACCCAGAATAAATATTCCATTTCTTCACCTGATTTTTTCAGCTCTTTCACTGTTGGAATATGAATTGTTGGGTCTAGGTCACGCCAATTTTCTTTTTCTTTACGGTTTAAGCCCCAAGGATTGCCTTGACGTTCGATATTTGTCATCGCGCGTTGTGCATCAGGGTTTACTTTTCCTTCAGTCATTGTTAAGTAACGACGTAAATCAATAATTTTATCGACATGCTCGTTCATTACAGGACATTGATCCTCACAGTTACGGCAAGTTGTACATGCCCAAATCTCTTCTTCTGTAATGACATCGCCGATTAAAGAAGGGCTGTAGATATCTTCAATGACTGCCCCCTCAGCACCAGCTGCCATCGCTAGCTGATTCCCCTTTGTTTTCGCAAAGAATTGATAAGGTACCCAAGGCTTTTGCTTTGTCTCAACAGCACCTGTAAATGTTAAATGATCACGTAGCTTCACGATTAAATCCATCGGTGATAGCATTTTTCCTGTACCTGACGCTGGACACATATTTGTACAGCGTCCGCACTCTACACAGGAATATAAATCTAGCATTTGTTTTTGTGTAAAGTCTTGAATACGTCCAACACCAATTGCTGGAATATCCTCTTCATCTTCAGCATTTTCTAATGCTTCAAAATCAATCGGTGTTAAAGTACCTGTACGATCTAAACGGTTCATGTACACATTGATTGGGCTCACAATTAAGTGGAAGTGCTTCGATTGTGGTACATACACTAAGAATGTCAATAGAATCAATAAGTGTGCCCACCACATTACATAGAAAACAACCGCCGCCGCTGATGCTGGTAAGAAGCTAAAAATAGCAGCAATACCAGAAGCAACTGGCTCTGTATAAGTTAGTCCTTCACCATGCCAAATTATTCCCATACCATTTGCAAGCAATGTGGATACCATTAACCCGCCAATGAATATTAAGACAAGTCCATTTTTCCAGCCTCGTTTTAGACGTACTAACTTTTCTACATAACGACGGTAAAATGCCCACACAACCGCCACTAAAATCATTAATACTACAAGCTCTTGGAAGAATGTAAACACACTGTAGAAAATGCCAAGTGGCAAATGTGACCCAGGAGCTAACCCCTTCCAAATTAAATCAATGGCACCTAGCTGCACCATCAAAAATCCATAGAAGAACATAACGTGAATTAAACCACTTTTCGGATCTTTTAATAGCTTATTTTGGCCAAGTACATTGACCATAAGATAACGAATTCGTTCTTGAACACTTTCATCAAACTCAACCTTTTTCCCCAATTGCACAAACTTATAGCGTGTTTTTAACAGATAGAAGAATAATCCCACTGCATAAAACACAACCACGACTGTTAGAACAATGTTTGCAATTACTAATGGACTCATGGTTGGTCCCCCCTTTAGTTCGTCGTAAGTTTCTCTCTTTGTGGTAAATTTGCTAGTTCAATCATTATATTCCTATTCTAATAAATGAGTGAGCATTCAGTCAACATAAAACGGAAATATTTCTGATAATTTTATATTCTTACATTTTACAAGAAAAAAAGCCACCCTGAATTTAAAGTGTACCCTTTGTAAAGGACATTTTGAAAAAAAGCTAGGCAACTTTTTGAAGCTGCTGTCTGTATTTTGCAGGCGGCAGCTTTTTCAAGTT
>NZ_JBHJTF010000010.1:0-120983 GCF_042267565.1 Lysinibacillus sp. NPDC056232
TACACAGGACATGGCAACACCATCTGTGGAGAGCTTTGTAACGCTTCTCTTAAGTATATAAGAACCCCACTGCTTTAGCTGTGGGAGTAGTCAGATTGATCTCCCCATATATAATGTTCTGCATGCCATTTGCTAATTTTCAAAGCTGATGTCCGCCTTCCAATTGTTAATTTCTATGGATATTTACCTGATATTTCTATAAAATATAAATAAGGGTATTAACTTTAAAAATCCTATGCAGTAAGGAGTGAGAACGTTGGATATCAAAAAACAATTGTTGGGCACTGCTCTTGGCTATATGCTGGCAATAGTAATTGCATACATCTTTTTCGATTATTTTTCTTGGTCGTTTACTCTAGGTTCTTTTATAGGTATCTGTTTATTTGCTCTAATTTTAATGTTCATAAAAAGGAAATAAATTCCCAACTCATAATGTATTTAATAATTTTTCGAACTTGTTTGCACTCATAATTTCATGTGAAATAAACCGACCATTGTAAAATAGCCCAAAGGTTGTCCATATGATAGGTGCATTCTGTGCTTCATCTTTCGTCATTAGTTGATATGCATGAAAAGAAATGCCCTTTTTTCTGCTATATTTTTCAAATCATCTATAACACCTACGGCAAACGGACATTGGGCAGTGAAGTATATCACAATACCACTGTTAGTAGATAAAGGATTTTTCTCCAGTCGTTTAAAGGAAGGATCATCGGCACAATCGTTAAATTTATAGACAACTAGCTGAAAATAAGGTGCTGCTTGATCTACAACTTTAAATCCCAAATGTTCAAAAAAACGCTTATCACTTAGAAATGGAAACTTTTTCTCCCCTACTATATGTACGATACCATCCATACCTTGCGCTAGAGCATCTTCCTTACACTTTTCAAACAATTGTCTAGCATGGTTTTGATTTTTGTATTTACCCGAAACCCATAGGCAATTAATATACATATAATTCGGTGCTTCGATAGGAACCCAAGCTTGATTTGCCGGTAAATATTCAATAAACACCTTTGCCCGATCATATCAATTATGCCTCGGCATAATTGCGTCCGGAATCGGCTTTGTGCTTGCACAAAGAACTCCTTTCCGATTTCGTGACATCCGCCGGAGGCTTTAACTTCTTTCAACAGGTGTTTGGACACCTGTTGAAAGAAGTTAAACGATAAAAAACTAGCCCCTCATCCATACGGTTCATCAACCATTCTTTCTTTTCCTTTACCGCTTCCTCGTATTGCTTCGAACCGAGTGCACAACATATATGCTCCTGTTCAATATTGTTCCTAGTAATTTGAATGTAATCCACTTTACTATCCTCCTCTTTACTAACCCAATTTGGTACCACTATTTTATTATATCTAAGGTAGAAAATGGATAGCAATTCCTTTTCTTTTTCATCAAGTATTACCTAGTTTTCACAGCAAAAAATGAACAATTGGAAAACTATACAGGTATCAAATCCTTGATATTCTTTGGGATAAAATTCACCATTTTAGTAGAAATTAAACTTATCGCCTCTACACATAATATAATCATTATTTTTCTCTCGCTTTTTTATTAATGATGATCAAACTTTTTCCTTTATGCAACTTTTTTTCACATTAGGTATTTAATAGGAGTTAGGAAAAAACGTTGCTATAGACCCACTCAAAGTTTACTTGGTATCATAAGTCTATATGTATCAGGAGGTGATTTAAGGTGAATTCATCGAAGATTGCATTTTTATCCGTTATTAGTAATTTTACTGTTGTCACTTTAAAAATTATCGTTGGATTGTTCACTGGATCGGTAGCAATTTTATCCGAAGCAATCCATTCTTTTCTAGACTTACTCGCTTCATTAATTGCCTTTTTCTCCGTACGAATCTCCGGTAAACCGGCTGATAAAGAGCATCCCTACGGACACGGGAAGGTTGAAAATATTTCAGGAACAATTGAAACACTGTTAATTTTTGTTGCTGGGATTTGGATTATTTATGAATGTATTCATAAAATTATTACTCCCACTCCAATCAAACTCCCAGTTCTAGGAATACTGGTCATGTTATTTGGCGCTTTGATTAATTTTGTTGTATCAAGGATTGTTTATAGAACTGCAAAGAATATCAACTCTGTTGCCATGAAATCAAATGCACTCCATCTACTTACAGATGTCTATACATCATTAGGTGTTGCCTTGAGTTTATTGATTGTCCATTTAACTGGCTGGTATATTTTAGATCCGATCATCGGTATTATATTAGCATGTTATATTATGGTGGAAGCTTTCAAACTAATGAAAGAAGCATTTCCTCCATTATTGGATGCGCGATTATCAAAGGAAGAGGAAGAACAAATTATTCAAATTATTGAATCCTTTAAAGATGAATACATCGAATACCACGATTTTCGAACTAGACGTTCTGGTGCGGAAGAATACATCGATTTCCATTTAGTCGTAGCATCAAATAAAAGCATTGAAACTGTTCATGATTTATGTGATCGTATTGAAGAAAAGATTAATAACCTCTTTCATCAAGCCAATATTCTTATTCACTTAGAACCAGAGAATGAAAAAATAAATGAATGATTTGCAAAATGACCAGGTCTTTATTATAGTACCTGGTCATTTGTTTCGCTAAATACACCCATTTTCATGAAAGAACATTACATTTATGATAAAATAAGGATATT
The DNA here is from genome assembly GCF_042267565.1 of Lysinibacillus sp. NPDC056232. NCBI lineage: Bacteria > Bacillati > Bacillota > Bacilli > Caryophanales > Bacillaceae > Lysinibacillus > Lysinibacillus sp. NPDC056232. Next base: position 2,679 of record NZ_JBHJTF010000010.1, read on the forward strand.
ATATGATTACCATCATATGATTCTGAAACAAAATTTTCCATTATGAAAGTGGGGGAAAAATTTATGCAATACACCATCTCACAAGAACAAAATGATCGTAAAAAATCTTTAGTTAATAACAAGCTTTACGAATACAATTTAAAGCATTTTCCAAAAGATTTAAGAGGCCGGTATCAAGAAATCAACCTCTTCCTTACAGATGAAAATGATCAAATCTGTGGTGGTATATTGGGGGAAATTTGTTGGAATTGGTTAGAGATACATACCCTTATGATTGATGAGGATATTCGTGGTTTAGGCTATGGATCTAAATTATTAATAGAAATCGAACAAATTGCTTTACATAACAAATGCGATTTCATAAAAGTAGATACTTTGAGTTTTCAAGCTTTAGATTTTTATCAAAATCACGGATATCAAGTCTACGGTACATTAGACAATGTTGGAAGGGATTATGAACACTACTTTTTAAAGAAGAATCTTTCATTGAATAACCAAATTTCCTTCTAACAATTTTAATATTAAATCTTGATAAAAATAAATTTTTGTGAAAATTAACCAACAACCCTTATATTCAGTATTAAAAAGTTGTAATTGTAATCACTTAGTCTTCATTATTTTTACAATTGCAACTTATTCTTTTTTACAAAATATATGATTATTAATTAAATTTCTGAAAGTGTACTGAATATGGTGAACTTTATTAAAAATAAACGACTCCTTTTCCTTCATAAAACCATTTTTTTCAGCCACACGAATGGATGGTCCATTTTGAGGATCAATAATACTTATCAATTTTTCTTGTCCTAAATGTGAAAATCCATATTCCACACAACCTTTAGCTGCTTCAGTTGCATATCCTTTAGACCAATATTTTTTATGAATATGGTAACCCACTTCAACTTCGGTTTTTCCATCAACTATTTGTTTAACGAGGCCACAATCTCCAATTAATTCTTTCGATTCTTTTAAACAGACAGCCCATAAACCATAACCATCTTCTCGATATCTTTGTATATTTTTTTTCAATCCAATTTTTAGTTTGTTCTAAATTAAATGGTGACGGATAATATTTCATTGTTTCAGCATCTGAAAAAATTGGATAAAGGACAGAAATATCATCAACATTTAATTTTCGTAATTCTAACCTTTCTGTTTCCATAATTATCAATATAGTTCCCTCCTTGAATATGTGAATTGTTTTTCCTTATTCTAAGTTTATAACAATCTATACCATACTTGCTAGAATTTGTGAACGTCATTTATTTTTAAGGTTTATGTAAGAATTAAGTTTCTTAGGAATATATTTAAGGTAAGTAAGACGATGCTCTATTAACTCTCTTTCAAGTGAGGGCTCATTAATTACGTACTACTTGCCATTAAAATAATAAACGGTACTGCTACATAAATTTCTCATTAAAAACAGACATTGAAAAGATGCTTAGTATTTCACCAAATTTATTAATGGAGGGACAGTGAATGCAGCTACAAAGAAAATCGTCTTGGTTACTTGCATTATTAACTCTAGTAGCGGTTATTTCAGTGTATTATTTGATGAATCCAACAAAACAATCACAACAGGAGATTGCCCTAAAAGAAGATACAGATCAAAAAGCAACAATACAGAATGTGACAAAGGAAGTTTCTTCTCCAAGCCCTTTAATTGAAGAAACGCGCCTACAAGTTAGTAACGAGAGGAACCAACTTCGCCAAAAGTTAACGCAACAAATTACGTCAGATGGGTATTTTGCTGAAGAAAAAAATAAGGCATCTATTGAAATTGATACTCTCAATAAAGAAGAATCTACAGAAACGATGCTTGAGATGCAAATTAAGGCACTAGGCTATCTCGATGCTTTAGTACGCATAGAAGGCGAAGAAGTTTCTGTAACAGTGATGGCAAAGGATCTATCAAAATATCAAGCAAATGAAATTATCTATCTGGTAAAAAAAGAATACGGTGGTACAAATGTGCAAATTAAATTCGGTGCAAATAATTATTGAAAGGTTTGGAAAAGCGGGGTTCATTTTTATGAAAACAGCGTTACAAGAGATCATCCTCGTTCATCAAAATTATCAAGACAATCAGCCTTTGCTAAAATATATCAATTATTATACAAAACTTATATTATTCAGACTCATCAGCATAACGTGAGGTTGATTTCCGTTCCGACTGGGCGCTTTCTTGAGGGCGCCGGAGCATCAGATATTTTTTGTGCGAAAGCGATTCATGGATATTTTGCTTTTATCGTGCTTTATTTCTCTACATAGGGTGGATATGATGGGGAAAAATAAGACCACCACCCTGAAGTGGTCTTTATAATATCCCTGTACAATTTAAACAGTCTTATTAACATCTATGTAAGGCTTTCAAATCGATTGTTCTTATAATTGATGAATAAATCTTTTTATTGTGCGTTCTGTAGATTTATTTTGTTCAATATATTTTTCGGAAACTGTTGAAAAATGCCCTTTTGCAACCCTCTAGCCTTCCCTAAATTACACACCGTCTAATACATCTTGGTTATTAAATTGCAAAAAGGCAGTTGAAAATAAGATTCAATCGAACTTTCAACTGCCAACTCAAATATTATTTTATTTGTACGCATTAAATATTACAGGGTTGTTTTTCAATTACATTTTGTTACAGTGTGAACTGCGTTTTTTATTTGTTCTGCTCCTCTAAAAACTAGAGACTAGAGACTATCAAGGACTAGTAGGAGGAGTAAGTCCTAAAAGAACAGGAGTTATTACAGTGCTACCAGCTCCAAGGCGGACTTGTTGAACTTGCAGTACTTTTACAGTTAATTCAAGCACGATTTTTTCACGTAATGTGTCGAAAGTGCCTTCTGGAGCTGCCATAATTGGTGAAAAATCAAGTTCAAAGAAGTTTGCAGCTACTAATTCGCCAAATGGTTGTTCATTGTATTTAACGAGATTTTGGAAGAAAGCCTTATCCAATCGAGCATCCATTTGCGTAGTTTCATTAAGGAAGTTCGCTTCGGCAAACTCAGAAATTCCTAAGATCGGAGAAGGACCTCCTGTTGTTTGTGGGAAAGTAAGATCTGTAAAACCAGAAAAGTCAACATCAGCAATTCTATCTTGGAGTGCCCCGTTACATGCTGCTGAAGCATATTCTATATTTTTGCGAATATGTCCCGCTACAAATAATTTAGCTCTTGTTACTCTAAAAAAGTCAGTGCCGGCAATACGTGCAAAAGCAACCGGTACTAGTTTCACTTGATTCAGGAATACATTTTTTTTCACTCGTTTAATTTCAGTTGCAGCAGGACTAAGCGTAATATCCGCCTCTACAGCAATTTGAAGTGTTGGTTCTGCAAGTACAACTGGAACTTTAATAGTTGGAGCTGTTACCGGTGTAGCGACTAGTGGAGTAATTTCACTAGTTAATGGGATTTGTTCAGTTGATGTTACTGGACAAGGGTCGACTTGACTAACTTGATTATTTAATTGATCACTCAAAAAATTCCCTCTTTTCATTTTTTTAGTATTAGAGAGCGCTCTCTATATTGCTAGAATATGTAGCGATTAAATCTATGTATGGACGTGTATACTAGTTTTTTCTGATTTTTAAAAAGGGATTTTTGAAACTAAAAGATAAGAATGAACATCAAAATGCTAGGTACTCATCATTTTGAGCACCTGGTTTTAATTGTTTAGTTACCTTTTTTGACTGGAGAATTTCAAGAAAATAATAGTTCATTTTATAAGTATCCCTCCAACAATCCAGTAAACGGCGTGTTAGTAAATAATAAAACATTTGTTTAAAGACGATAGTTCTCCCTGGACCATCGTTTCCTGAATTAGTAGTAAATCAAAAATAGTCATTTGTTCTTGTTGCTCCATATATTCAAAATGATTCATACCAACATACTTAATACGTATTCCCTTCAACCGCTATAATTCGCTCATTGACTAAACTTGTATCACATAACTCCAAGCATTTATTGCGGTTATTTCTTTTTACCACTCCAGCCAATTCACAGATTAAGCCTGTTTTGTTACTTTTCTACGTAATCCAACTTCTCCAAATTCTTTATAGGTACCAACGCTCAATTTGTGAATGATTTGGTATGTCATGTTTTTTCGCTAAAAATTTATAACCTAAAGGACCTTTCATATATTCATTAACCACATTTATTTGAATTCTTCACTGTATTTCGCCATATAAAAAACACCCTAAAGTTAGATTTTGACTCTAACTTTAGGGGTGCAGGACCTTTGGATTAACCAAAAGGACGATTCATCTCGTGTTACAATCTTTAGTCTTAATAGATTTTGCTAGCGTGAATTAAATTTGTTTTTCGAACCTTTTAAGAGCCTCAGACATTCTGTTAATAATCTCTTCAACCTGTTGGCTTGTAATAATAAGCGGTGGAGCAAGGGCAACCGTATTTGTTCCCTTCCAATCGAAGTAACGCAATTGCAGCCCTAAGTCCATGCATATATCTGTATACAGAGCTGCGGCGTGTACCGACGGATCAAATGAGATGCCGTTTTCAGGATCTTTAACTAGCTCAATACCGGCAAGTAGACCAAGACCTCTTACATTCGTTATATGTTTATGATTGCTTTCGAGATACTTAAGTCCTTTTAATAATTCTTCACCGCGAAGTCTACTATTCTCAACAATTTGATCTCTTTCTAATATCTCAAGTGTCTTCAAGCCAACCGCGCAAGCCATTGGATGTCCACTATATGTGAATCCATGGAACATCATTTCATCTGATTGAATAAATGCTTCTCTTACATGCTCTCTCATAATTACGGCACCCAGGTGGGCGTAGCCACTTGAGATTCCTTTTGCAACACATAGAAGGTCCGGAACAATGTTCCAATTATCAACACCAAAGGTCTTTCCGGTTCTTCCAAACCCACAAATCACCTCATCTGCAATAAGCAAAATGTTGTGTTCGTCGCAAAGTTTGCGAACAGCTTGAAGGTATCCGTCAGGTGGGAACCTTACCCCGCCTGCCCCTTGGATTGGCTCCAGAATGACAGCGGCTATGGTGTCGGACCCTTCTGATTCAATTATCCCACGAATAGAACGCGAGTAATTTGGATCACTTTTGTCACCAAGTTCTGCATTCAAAACATGCGCTGCAGCTGTAAGGAAGTTCGGAGCATTGGAAGTCGTAAACTTGTTGAATCCCTCGATTCCGGTAGCACTTGTAGCTCCTACTGTAACCCCATGGAATGATTGTTCAAGAGAAATAATTTTAGTTTTCTCTGGCTGACCTTTTACTTTCCAATAAAAACGGGCTAGTTTAAATGCAGTATCATTAGATTCCGAGCCTCCCGATGTGAAGAAGCATACATTCAAATCACCAGGTGCTAATGAGGCCACTTTCTGTGCTAAAAGAATAGCGGGCTCATTGGATTGTCCGCTGAATGAAGAGCTGTAAGAAAGCTTTAACATCTGCTGTTTCGCTACCTCAGCAAGCTCTTCATTCCCATAGCCAAGGTTAACATTCCAAAGCATCGAAACCCCATCAATACGCTCTTTCCCCTCTATGTCTTTCAGATAAATTCCTTTGCCTTCTGTAAAGATTGTTGAAGGCCCTGATAAATAATGAGCTCTTGGTGGTGTGGTTGGATGCAAATAATGTTTTTTATCAAGTTCTGATAATTCCAATTTGCTTAGGTTATGTCGCTTTGTAACGTATTGCATATTTTATTCCTCCTTTAATAGACAAATATAATTAAGCCTTCCTAGTGCTAGTTGCCATATCCATAAATCCTTCCAAGCGGTTAGTTTATATAGAGCTATTGTTTTAAAAATTAATTATCGATTTTATGAAGTTACTCTTTCACGCTCTAATAGGCTCTCAATAGGGGTATATAGATGGGGTAATGCCTATCCGATTTTCATTGTTTTTTATTTCCTTTGGTACGCCAATAATCATATGTTTCTCTCCTTGCTCTACGATATTGTCTGAGTAGGTATAAAGATTGTTATTTTATTTAACTAATATTCTGCCCTTCTATATCTGTTAAGAGTTTCTTGGATTCTTTGGAATACATGGATCGAATCGCGAAATAACAAACACCAATTCCCATCCAGGTAAATCCAACTATTTTTCCGGTTGTTGAAAGCCCCCACAAGATATAAAGACAAACTAACGTCCCAATTAATGGAATAATCAAATATTTAATGATATTTTTTTGCTTATTTTTTAAATAGTAATGATTAATTACACAAATATTCACGAAAGCAAATCCTAATAATCCACCAAATGCAACTAAGTCGGATACAATTTGCAGATTCAAAGATACTGCACCAATCATTCCGATGATTGACATTAATAAAATATTATTAATCGGTGTTTTATACTTTGGATGGATATAGCTAAAAAATTTTTGAGGGATGACATTGTCACGTCCCATCCCCAAGAGCAGACGACTTGAAGCTGATTGGCTAGCTAAGGCGCTTGCAATTCCAGATGCGATAATCGTAAGTGTAATATAAGTCTGGAGAAACCCGCCCCCTATAGTCTCTAAAACGGTGAAGAAGGCTGTGTCGGGATTATCAATAGCTAAATAGTTTCCTACAAGAATCACTGCTAAATAAGTTACGGAAACATAAAATACCGTTTGAATGACACAGGTAAACAAAATGGCCAAACCAATTTTATTCCCCCCTACGTTCGTCTCTTCAGCCAAGGTTGTAATAGCATCAAAACCTAGGTATGCGACAATAACAATAGCTGCCCCGCCAATAACTGCTCCTATCGAAAATGAATCACCATCATAAATTGCCTTATAGTTTATTAAAGTTAAATCACCCATTACAATAAAGTGAATTGCGCTGGAAACGAAGGCAATCACCGCGATAATCATGAGGAGCACTAAAACTAAATTCAACTTAACTGCTATATCAATTCCAATTATATTTACAATCGTGATTGGGATAGCGAAAATGAGAACCCAACCCCAAACCGGAATGCTTGGTACAAGGGCGTTTGCAAAACTTGCACTGATCAAAAAAGTTAGCATAGGTATCAACAGATAATCAAGGAGCATTCCCCATCCAGCTATAAATCCTATTTTAGGGTGTAGCGCTTGATGGGCGTAGGTATAGGTTGAGCCCGCAACTGGGTATGCTTCAACCATTTTACCGAAACTGTACGCCGTAAATAACATTGCAACAAAACCAAGAACATATGAGAGGACAGAATGGCCCTGAGATACCAACGTGATAATTCCAAACATTGACATCGCTGCAACTGGTGCCATAAAGCCAAGACCAAAAATAACTAAATCTCGCATCTTTAAACTTCTTTTTAGACTTTGCCCATCTGATAAAATTTGAATGTTCTCTACTGATTTTTGTGTTTCTATAATCCCTACCCCCGTTGGCGTTATTATAATTTTGTTATTTATACAAAGCGTTACCCTCCATACCAATTCAAAACTTTTTCATTCAAGTCAACTCAGGCATGCCTTGTCTAACTGGCGCAGCTCTACAGAGCAAACGGCCATGTTTAGATGGATCCATTTCGGCCTAATGCCTTCCTAGCAGCTTTGACTGCAAGGTCCACATCTTCCGGTCCCGGATAATACGGCATTCATTTTTCAGTTCTAGGATTAATAGACTGAAATATTCCATCTGACACAACCTCAACCCGATTACCATTTATAAATAGTTGGTGTTTCGTCATTCCTCTGACTCCCCTCTTGTGTTTTGTCGATTGCCAATTTTTTCTTTAAACTATAGTAGGAAAAATAAGCATTCTTTATATTAATTACAGATTATCAGCTTAAGATAATTTGATATTGTAAAAATCGGAACATTCTGAATTTTCATCCGAAAATTCTTCAAATATGCGCATGCTGGGCGCACTTAAAAAAGCAATTACTTAAATAAGTAATTGCTTTAGCTATACAAGCATTATTTAGCTGGTTTTCAGGCAGCCTTTTTGCCCAGTTAATTGATAAGGTGTCATGCATCCAAAATTCCGAAACTCATGAATCAAATGGGCTTGGTCATAATAACCATTCTCATAAATAACATCATTTAACGTAAAGTGGGTTGTCCTCAGAAGCATATTTAGTGATGATTGAAATCTTACTATTTGGCTAAATAATTTTGGGGAAATTCCAATATGGTCTTCAAATTGTTTTCTTAAATATCTAGTTGAATATCCTACTTCTTCTGCAAGTTGAGTTATGGTAATATTACCTCTTGTCGCGTATATATTATATAATGCTTGTTTTATTAGTTTAGTTGATTTATCATTCTCAAAAATTTGACTTCCCAATATTTCAATGAATATATTGATTCTCTCCATAAAACTTTCGTCGGTTACTACCCTTTCAAAGATATTCGTATTTACAGGAAGCATTTCATTTAAGGAAATTTCTTTATCTGTAAGGTCTTTTATACCGAATTTTACTTTCTTAATATCTAGACATGGCAGAAAACGAATACCAAAGTAAGTACTGTTTGGGAGAAGGTTAATCACTCTACTTTTAGTAACGCTTCCACAAATATTACCGTAATGCTGATCACAATTAATGAGAATATCGATACACCCATCCGGGATAACAGAAATTTGACTACTTATCCCTCCCATTTTAAATTGGTAAAACAGAATAAATGGTTGATTTGGTTTAATTCTAACTTTTTGTTCAGTATAGTAATCTGTCTGAAATTCAAAGTCAGGCTGAGATGGCAAGTAACTAATTATTTTCGAATTTAAAGGACTAATCAACTTTATACCCCCTGTAATACAAATTAGTAAACGCTTACAAATTGATGCTTAATATGTGATTATTTCCTCGGTTAATCGAATAACAGCTAAATCAACGGTTTACTACTTTTCTTTACAAGGAGTTAAGATATGATGAACTTCTATCTTAATTCCTATTTTTGGCATAAAAATAGCCACCTTCATTTTAAGAAGTAGCTATTCTTCATTTAGAAATCCCATGCCAGAAAATTTTCCAAGACACATCAAGCCTTAAATCAAATTTCTCTATACTTGAGTAAATCAACTCAACTAACAGTAAAATAAGTGTAATAAAAAAAGGAAGAATAATCAATAAAACTTTTAGAAAATTTAGACAATTATTCAACTTCCCTCAGTGTTACTTATTTTTTATTTGATGAAGATGGTTATTTCTTTATTGTAGATCGAAAAAAAAGATGTAGTCATTAGAGGTAGACCTATTTATCCAAGGGAATTTGAAGAAGCTTTTTATTCATACCCCTAGTTATTTTGCAAGGATCATTGGAGTTCCTGATCCAATCATGGGCGAAAAATTAAAGGCCTTTTATTCGATAAAAATCCAATAAATCATATTGATGAAGAAGAATTAAGAAACTATTGTAAATTACATTTGCTCCATATAAAATCCCTAAAATCTTTGACAAAGTAGACGAGTTACCAATAACGAATAGCGGGAAAATTTTAAAACAGCAAGTAAGAGCGCTTTCCCATTCATAAACATTATCGGTAGCTAAGTTTAAAGCCTGTATCCCTTGCCAACTCAAGGTTACAGGCTTTTCTAACAACAGGTTTAATAACGGTTCAATGTTTTATTGAGAACTAATATCCTCGTAATTTGAATTTCCTTCAATCCTAAAACGGATAATCTAATTTACTCGTCTGTACAGATACCCATTTCGCAACAGTAAACTCATCTATAATCCATTCATATCCAAAACGCCCAATTCCACTTTGTTTCATTCCACCAAATGGAACATTTCCTTCTAGCACTGCAGGCATATCATTTATATGTGTTGTACCAGATTCGATCTCAAGGGCTAATCTTTCCCCTCTTTCTAAGTCACTAGTTATAATGGCAGAGGATAATCCATATTCCGTGTCATTAGCAAAACGAATGGCCTCTTCATCACTTTCAGCCGGAATAATTTGTGCAACAGGACCGAAGATTTCACAAGATGCAAGACTTGAATCATTAGGTACATCAACAAATACAAAAGGAGAAATAACATTCCCTGTACGGTCACCTTCTACAGCAACTTTTAATCCACTTTCCTTTGCTTTATTTACTAAGTCCATGATTTTATCAGCTTGTTTTTCATTTATAACAGGTCCAATAATTGTGTTAGGGTCTTTGGGGTCTCCAACTGTTAATCCCTTTACTTTTTCTACATATCTAGCAACAAATTCATCATAAATATCTCTATGAACAATAATTCGGTTTGTAATCGCACAGATTTGGCCACTATGCAAAAATTTCCCGAAGCTGGCTACTCTCACTGCTTGTTCAACGTCGGCATCTCTTAGAACTACTAAAGGATTATTGCCTCCAAGTTCTAATGCCATTTGTTTTAATGTTCCGCCTGTTACCTTGTTAATATGTTTTCCTACTGCAGTTGATCCTGTAAAACTGATAAACGAAGAATTCGTATTTAACAGGAATTCATCTCCTGATTCTTGAAGATCGGTTAAAATTGAATTAAACACTCCAGCAGGAAGTCCTGCTTCTTCGAACGCCTTTGCAAAAACTTGTCCACCAACTATTCCCACTTGGAGATCCGGTTTATGGACAACACTGTTCCCGAGAGCAATGGCAGGGAAAATTGTTCTTGTTGCCATGTTAAATGGAAAGTTAAATGGTGTGATGGACGTAATAACACCTAAAGGTAATCGATATACACGGCTAACCTTTCCTGGTGTAGTAGATGGATAATTTTTGGGTGTGTATATTTCATCAACCATATTAATAGAATCTTTTATGTCACTAACCCCAAAGCCAAACTCAATATGAGCTTTAAGTAATGTTCCACCTGTTTCTCGTGTAATTAATTCCAAAATATGCTCTTTATTTTTCTCTAAATAGTCTAATGCTTTCGTTAAAACCTCTCTTCTTTGTTCTGGAGTGGATTTAGCCCATTCCTTTTGTGCTGCTTTTGCTTTGTGATAAGCGTCTTTTATTTGCTCTACATTCGCTAATTCTACAGATGTAATAGTTGACTGATCATATGGATCCTTTATTGAATAAGTTCTTTTACTATCACCCTCTACCCATTGACCTCCAATATAACTTTTGTTTATTTCACTTGCCCATTCAATGCAGTTCACATCTAAAGCCTGATTCTTTGTCATTTAAAGTCCCCTTCCTGAAATGAAACTCTATACTTAACGCGATGTAACCTAAATTGTAAGCGGTATTAATCGTTTTTTATTGTAAAAAGCGGAACTATACTTATCAGGATGATAATCGCTAATAGAAGCAAAAAATCAAAAGAATAGGAATGAATGACACATAGAGCTAACACTGGTGCCAGACCATTTAATCAATAAAACAACAGTAATGAAGATAGTAGATTAAAAATCTAGAAAACTTCTTTTAGCCAAATTTAAAGCTATTACCTTTAACGCAGATTGACTTTCAGCCTTCTTACTTTTTAAAACGCTTATGAATATTGTTATACTTGTAAGTACCTTCCTCACTGAATTCAATCAATTCCATAGATAATGCCAGATATCGCCTAGTAAATAGATCAGCAAAATGATCCTTGATTACTTCGAATAGTTCGTCACAAGTTTCTTTCTTATTTTCAGCCGATCTTCCCGCCCCAATTTTTAATATAGCATGAACAAATGCATCATCTTCTGCCCCATCTGCTACTCGGTAATCTTGAAGTTCAACTGCTCTTGATCGAATTCCTCCAGTCGGAAAAAGATTACTACGGCTAATCAAAACATCATTCACTTTTTTAAGCAAATTCGGAATGTCTGCTTCTTTCTTTATGTTATCGGTATACTCAACAATAAAATGCGGCATGTTTTCATCCCTTTCACTGACTAAAAATGGCGTTATCACTTTCAGTTCTTAAGAAATGTTTTTCACTAATAATGGTATTTACTAGTCGTCCCACTCCTTCAATTTCAGTAATGACTTCATCTCCTTCCTTTGTATCAACTAAGCCCTCAGGCGTACCAGTAAGGATCATGTCGTTTTTATTTAATGTCATAAAACTACTTAAATACTCAATTAATTGCGGAATACTAAAAATCATATCTTTCGTTGTGCCTTCCTGAGTCACTTTTCCATTTACATAAGTACGCAATGTAAGATTCATAGGATCTTCAATATCTTTTGCATCGACTAGCCATGGACCGATTGGTGTACAAGTATCTCTATTCTTTACTTTTAAGTTCGGACGATAATAGTTTTCTAAATAATCACGGATGGCATAGTCATTTGCAACGGTATATCCTGCTACATAATCATAAGCATCTTCTCGTTTAATGTTAGTCCCAGAACGCCCAATGACAACTGCAAGTTCACATTCATAGTGCATATTGGTAGCCTCAGCCGGTCGGTAAGTCTGACCTCGATGACCAATAAAAGTATTAGGACCTTTTAGAAAAACTAAAGGTTCTGTTGGTGCTTGAAAAGCAAGTTCCTTTGCATGATCTGCATAATTTAGTCCTAAAGCAAAAACGGTTCTAGGTTGGACAGGCGGTAGCCAAACCACTTCCTCCTCAGAAACAATTTGTCCATTATCTAGTTTCAGGTGATTATCATTTGTTTCAATTGCATGATGAATGACATCCTGAAATACTACACGTGCATGTTTCATAATAATCGCGCTCCTTTACAAAACAATGAGATTCTCATTTAACTGTATTTTCTAAATAACCGATTCCATCGATTTCAATTCGTACTCGATCTCCCTCTTTCACAAGCGGGGGATTTTCAGGTACCCCAACCAGTAAAACATCTCCCTCATATAGCGTCATAAATTTTGAAATTTCAGAAATCAACTGTGATACAGGACGAATTAAATTGGCCGTTGTATTCTTTTGTTTTAATTCATCGTTAACGAATACAGTAATCGTCAACTTATTAGGGTCAGAGATTGCATCGCGTTCAATAATCCATGGACCTACAGGGCAAAAGTTATCTCTTGCTTTTTGTTTAATAGCTGGTCGATAAAAACTCTCATGTGGAATACTCACATCATTTACAATGGTGTATCCTAATACATGATCTAAAGCTTTTTCTTCTGTTACACGAGTAGCATTTTTCCCAATGACAATGCCTAATGAGGCACCTACTTGCAGATGAGATGTATCCTCGGGTAATGGAATTGAAGATTTAAATCCAGTAATGGTGTTCACCGGTTTTATATATAAGACAGGCGCTTTTGGAGGCTGTTTATAAGGTTCTTTAGTTAACGATGAACCTAATGCCTTAAGCTCGCCACTATAATTGAATAAAGCCCCATATACTGTACCCGAAATTGGCGCCTCCAAAGAGGACTGCTCTACTGTTAAATTTCTATCACCGAGAATAATTGTATTGCTTTGAGGATCTACTTCCACTTCTTTTGTGTGAAGGGTTTCACTAAATTTAATAATTGCCTTACTCATAACTATTCACTCCTCTCATAAACTCGTAAATTCTTCTGATGATTACTTAATCTTATTGAGCTTGCAAAACGATCACTAATGATTAACTACACCTTTAACATCATTACCTATATTTGACTTAACGATAATTTCTGAAAAATTATCTTCTACATTTTTTGACTTACGGTCCCCTATAAATGTACCAATATAGCAGCCTAAGAAACCTAACGGTATAGAAAGAATTCCTGGTGATGCAAGAGGGAAAATAGGATTACCAGTAAATAAGGTTACACCTGGTTCTGGATTCCAAACATTTGGACTTAACATAACCAAACCAATCGTGCTAATTAATCCTATAAGCATCCCAATGATTGCTCCAGTTTTGTTGAATTTTCTCCAAAAAATAGTTAATAAAATAACTGGTAAATTCGAACTCGCTGCTAATGTTAGAGCGATTGATGATAAAAAGGCAACATTAAAATTTTGAAGAAATAATGATAAGGCAATGGCGATAGCAGTGATGAGAATCGATGCAAGACGTACCATAAACATTTGCTGTTTTTCGGTTGCTTTCCCGTCTTTTAAAATTTCGTTATAAAAGTCATGGGAAAATGCTGTTGCTCCCGTAACTACAATTCCAGCAACAACTGCGAGAATAGTAGCAAAAGAAACCGCGGAAATGAAAGCAAACATAAAATCTCCGCCAATAAACTTTGCTAATAATGGCGCTGCCATATTCCCTGCTGGGTTAGCCTCTATAATATTCGAAGTTCCAACTAGTTTTGCTGCTCCAAACCCAAGGAAAATGACCATAATATGGAAGAGTCCCATGATCCACATAAGCCAAACAACTGACTTTCTGGCAACCTGAGCATTAGGTACCGTTAAAAAGCGAGCTAATACATGGGGTAGACCCGCTGTCCCAAGAATGAGTCCAAGTGTTAAAGAAGCTGCATCCCAACCGTTTTTATATTTTAAACCAGGATTTAAGAAATCAATTCCAAAAGGAGTGGCTGTTTTCATATCAGTAAAAATGCCAATAAAATTAAAATTAAATTTCCACATAACCATTACAAACATAATAAAGGTTCCACCTACTAAAAGAACGGCTTTAATAATTTGAACCCAGCTTGTTGCGGTCATTCCTCCAAATAAAACAAAAGCTAACATACCAACACCAACAATAAGGACTGAAATATTATACGGAATACCTAATAATAATTGGAATAAAGCTCCTGCAGCAACAAGCTGTGCAAGCATATAAAAAACGGAGATGATTATTGTATTGAAGGCAGTTACACCTCGTACTTGTTTAAACTTAAATCGAGCAGTAATCATATCACCTAACGTATATTTCCCAAGATTCCTTAATGGTTCTGCAACTAAAAATAAAATGACAAGAAAAGAAACAAGGGCACCGTACATGAGGAAAAATCCGTCATATCCCGTTAAAGAAAAGGCTCCAATTAACCCCAAAAAGGTAGATGCAGACATAAAGTCTCCAGCTAAAGCAAGACCATTTTGCCTAGCAGTCAGACCACCTCCAGCTGTATAAAAAGAACCTGCCGTTTTTGTTTTTTTGGAAGCATAGTACGTAATAAAAAGTACCCCTATTGACATGAGTACAAAAAGAAGAATAATATCCCATCCCATATGTCTACAGCCCCTCTTTTACTAAGATTTGCTTTACCTTTTCGTCAAATTCAGCAGACTTCTTTACATAAACACTGCATACCCCAAATGACATAAAGATAATTGAAATACCGTAAATCCACGCCAACGTAATGTCTCCTATTACTTGGACGTTTAATATATTTGTAAACAAGGCTAGGAATGGTAAAGCTAGTGAATAAACCAAATAAAAAATTGTGTATGGAATAATCAACTTTTTCTTATATAAAAGTAGTTGTTTAAAATCCTCCGAAGTGGAAATTTTGTCATAATCTATTTGTTTGTTGTCCTGTTGTTCGATGTCTTTTTTTACACTACTTTGTTCTTTTACTAGCTCCAAATTGATAGCACCTCTTTCCTAATCATTTAATAGGGTTCTTAAATGCTTCTAATTCTTCGATTTTTAATTTCTATTAAAAACCACTAGTTTTAGCTCTGTCATTTCCTCTACAGCATATTTTATTCCTTCTCTTCCAACTCCACTTTCCTTCACACCACCATATGGCATGTTATCTACACGAAATGTTGGAATGTCATTAATCATTACGCCTCCAACATGAAGGTTTTCAGCTGCAGTTAACGCTGTATGAACATTATCCGTGTAGATTCCCGCTTGGAGACCATATCGCGAATCATTTACTTGCTCAATTGCTTCCTCTACTGCTTGAACTTTATTGATGATCACAATTGGAGCAAACACTTCTTGACACGAAACTTTTAAAGAAGATTCTGCATTTAATAATACCGTTGGCAATAGAATATTCCCTTTTGCGATTCCCCCAGTTGCTACTTCTGCTCCATGTTGTTTCGCCTCATAAATCCAATCTAAAGTACGTTCCACATCTCCTTTTGAAATAAGCGCTGAAACATCCGTACATGGATCTAAAGGGTCACCCATTTTGAGTTGTTGAGTTGCTTCAACGAATTTTTGCACAAATGTTTCGTACAAACTTTCATGAATATAAATTCGTTGTAATGATATACATACTTGACCTTGGAAAGAAAAGGCTCCCTTCACACAACGATTAATAATTGAATCAATATCGATCCCTTTATCAATAATAACGGCTGCATTTGAACCCAGTTCTAATGTCACGCGTTTCAGTCCTGCTTTATTTCGAATACCAATCCCAACTGCTGGGCTTCCCGTAAATGTAATAGCTGCAATTCTATCATCGGTCACGATTTTATCCCCCACGACTCTTCCGCTTCCAGTAATAACATTAAGAGCTCCATTAGGTAAACCAGCCTCCTGTAACAACTCGGCCAAAAAGAAAGAAGATAGTGGAGTTTGACTTGCCGGTTTTAATACAATTGTATTTCCTGCGGCAATAGCAGGACCTACTTTATGGGCAACTAAATTCATCGGGAAATTAAATGGAGTAATCGCTCCAATAACCCCAATAGGTTCACGCACCGTATATGCTACTCGTTTTTCTCCACCTGGTGCAGCATCCAATGGAAGTGTTTCTCCATGAATTCGCTTTGCTTCTTCAGCTGCAAACTTATACGTTTGTATTGTCCGTTTCACTTCATCGATTGCAGTAGCAATTGGTTTAGCTGCTTCTAAAGCGATAATTTCTGCAGCTTCATCTAAACGCTTCTCAAACAAAGCTACCAAACGTTCCAAAATAGCTGCACGTTCGTGAGCTGGCATTTTCGCCATTACTGTTTTTGCACGAACTGCAGCTTCAATTGCCTCATTGACTTCTTTTTCATTAGCCTTAGGAATATATGCAATAACATCTCCAGAGTATGGAGATGTTAGAGATGCATGTTCAGTGGCTTCTTTCCATTGACCATCAATGTATAAGTTTTTCTTTCTTGCTTGCACTTTTAAATTCATATTCTACTCCTTTCTGTTATAGCCTACTATTCATTAGATCACTAGCTCATCTTTTTTCATGTATTCATTCATTCCGTATGACTCATTCTGCTTGCCATATTTATAATCTAGCCACTTTACCTTCATCCGCTTCTTGTATGGGTATACAGAACAATCTTTTAATTGTATTAATAATGAAGGGTGTTGCTCATTTAAAGATATTTGGTGGCAGATTCCATCATAATGATTACCATCTATTTCAACTTGAATATGGTAAATACCAGGTTTAGGCATTCGGTATCTTTTTTTTACTATTAATTTAAGAAACTGATGATTTTTGTAAAAAAGGGAACTTTGATTCACTTCTCCACTCATTTCATAAAAATCACCAAGGTACATAGGAATCTTATGCACATGACCTTCATCAAGCAATTTTCGGATTGCTGTTGAACTAATTTTTTCATCATCATGTTGGATCTTTGGAACAGTCGTTACTTCCAAACTTCCGGGATTATACTCTGATAAGGTTTTCATATTACCGAGTCCTTTATAGCCATAATGATAATCAAAGCCTGCTACAACATGTATACATCCAAGTCCTATAATGTATTGTTCAACAAAATCGTTTGGAGAAAGACGGGCAAACTCAGGGCTAAACTCAACAACAAATAACTTCTCAACACCCAGCTTTTCAAATCGATCTTCCTTCAAAGGAAGCGGAGTTAAATAAGTCATTGGCTCCATATGAGGAAAGAGTATATCTTTTGGGTGCGGATAAAACGTCATAACACCAAAGGCGCATTGTTTTTGCACAGCCATTTGTTTTGCTGTTTCAAGAATTCTTTGATGACCGATGTGAACGCCATCAAAAAAACCAAGTGCCAAAACACAAGCTTCCATTTCAGTGAACTTTGATTTATCAATTGAACTTTTGATATAAATTGTCTCCATCTCTTGCCCTCTCCTTTTTATGTTAAGTTAACTGCGGTGCAGTGAGCTGGCCATATTTTCCTGCAAAGAATGTCAGAGGATTTCCTTCACGAAGGACAATATCTTCTACTTCTCCAAGGAACAGCGTATGATCACCAGCTACTTGCTTTCCATATACATTGCATATAATATTTGCCAGTGCATCCTTTACTACCGAGATTTCGTTTAGGCGGTCAAATTCTGGTTCATGCTTTTCTTTGATCTGGCCGGCGAATAACATAGAAACTTCTTGCTGGTCTTCCGATAAAATATTCACTGCAAATTTACCGGAGCGGTTAATTTTATCCAACATTTTTGCATTTTCTTTAATCGATATTAGTACGAGTTTCGGATTTAGCGACACTGACATGAAGGCATTTGCTGTCATGCCATGAGGCTCTCCATCAATG
This sequence comes from Lysinibacillus sp. NPDC056232, assembly GCF_042267565.1. NCBI lineage: Bacteria > Bacillati > Bacillota > Bacilli > Caryophanales > Bacillaceae > Lysinibacillus > Lysinibacillus sp. NPDC056232. The sequence continues at coordinate 20,909 of NZ_JBHJTF010000010.1, forward strand.
TCCGTTGTAATAACTGTTACGCCGGTTGCAAATTTACCCATGGCATCTCGAAATGTACGATCATCCATTGAAATTCCTCCATTCTTTTTATTTATATAACTAATTCTGGTTTGCGCTGTGCAAGGTTTGGCGTCGTCGATTGAATTTGTTCATTAGTTTCAATATCTAAAAAAGGAGATGTTTCATTAAACCAGCTGTCCGGTGCTTTTGCCCCCCATAATGTTTGACGACGTGGGTCATTTAAATCCCATCGAATTGGCTCGAAGTCATTGTCACTTGTTAAGTAATCTCCGTTATACAGCTCGATGCGGTATCCATCTGGATCTCTTAAATACAAGAAGAACGCATTGGATAAGCCGTGGCGTGCTGGACCTCTTTCAATGTTCTCTGAATAGCCAAGAGAAGCTAAAACATCGCAGCAGTGAATTAGAGCAAGTGGATCCGGTAGCCAGTAAGCAAAGTGATGAAGACGCGGACCATCTCCGTTCATAAAGGCTTGATCATGCACGGTCTGTTTGCGGTGGAGCCACGCAGCCCAGATATTGCCATCTTCTATAGTTGTATATTCAGAACATGCAAAGCCTAGCTCGTTGATAAAGAAGTTGTAAGCTTTTTCCACATCCGGTACAGCACAGTTTACATGGTCAATCCGCTGAATTCGGGCACCACTGTATAAGTCGTAGCGCTGAAGTAAGCGCTCAGCTTTTTCAATCTTGCAGAAAAATTCAAGAGGCATCCCTGAAATATCATGTACATGCAGTGCACGCCCAAGAGCATGCTGAGTTCCTTCCTTAAGCCACTTTGTTTTTAAGCCTTTTGAGTGAAACAATTCAGCCAGACGGTCAAGATCTTCTTCTTTTTCTACTTTGTAACCGAGTGCATGTACCCCTAACGTCTCGGACTTTTTAAGAACCAAGCTATGGTGTGTGTGTTCTTCAAGCCCTCTCAAATAAACACAGTCATCCTTTGTTTCCGTTTCAATCATGCCGAGCGCTTTTACATAAAAATCTTTTGAACGATCTAAATCCTTCACATTAATAACAGTTCTGGCAATACGAATGATATTGAAATCCATACTCCTCATCTCCTTAGTCGTTTAATTAGCTATTTTTAACAAACTCTTCTGATCGATTCAAAAATTCTTTTACACGATCAACATATTCCTGTTTGTCATATCCGTTATAAAGCGTACTTGCCATTCTAATTGGATCACCGAAGAAGAAACGCTCATAAAGCGTTTGTCGAGAACCGAATGAACTTATACATACATCCCATGCCAAACGATAAAGTTTCACACGATTATAAGCATCCCCAGTGGCTGATTGTAAATACTTATCAAGATCCGGACGAATAGCAGAATTGAAGTCTGATTCAGATGGAATCGCCATTAAGCCACTTGCACCCATTAATTGCATAATTTCTGTAAAGCGAGGGTAAATTTTCGGGAAGTAATGACGTGCTGCATTTAACGGTGCAAATTCTGGTGTCATAGTTCCCCATCTATCCACTTTTGCATTTGCTTCGGCAGCAACGACATATGCTTTCATCGTTTCAAGTGCAATAATTACCTCAGAGATCTTCTCCTGTATATGTTGGTATTGGCCAATATTAATTGTCTCTGCCATTAATTGAAGAATACCAAGTACAAACTCTGTTTTCGCGATATTTTTTGATACAACTTGATGTGTCATATGAACAACTGCATTACTTTCATTGTAGGCCTGGTTGCACACATTAACATCACCAAGGGCAAAGACTCGATTCCACGGAACGACAACATCATCAAACACAACAATGGTATCCATTTCTTCAAAACGAGATCCTAGCGGATGGTCGAAATGAGACTTACCATAATCAAAAGATTCTCGACAAATAAATTTTAAGCCTGGTGTGTTATTAGGAATAGAAAATGCAAATGCATATGGATTTTCTTCAGCTGATTGTTTTAACAAAGTAGATGGGAATACCATGATTTCATCGGTAATACCACCTTGAGTAGCAAGTAATCTTGCCCCTTTAATAACGACCCCTTCAGATGTTTTCTCTTTAATCCGTGCTGCAATATACGGATCTGGAAGCTGTGCTGAATTTACACCCCTATTAACTTGAGGCTGAATCAACGTATGTGTTAAAGATAAATCATTTTCACGGCAATACTCGTAGTAGTTGGCCATGTTTTCAGCATAGATGGAGTCCTGTTTTCCAAACATTTCTGCAGCTGAACCATACGCCATCATCCCGACATTAATGTAATCAGGGGAACGTCCCATCATGCCACCATTATATTTCGCCCATTCTTGCATCATTTTGCGACGTGTCAGCAAATCTTCTTTTGTTTTTGGCTGAATAAAAGATGTACCTACCCGTTCACCAGTTGTTGGAGATACATATGTCATGTAATCCTTTTTGTCTGGATCATGTTGCAAATCGTAAAGTTCTGCCTGAGTTTTCATAACTCCTTTAAAAGCTGGATGCTCAGAAATCTTCCCTTCTACTCGTTTGCCATCAATCCATATATTTGCCTGTGCATGATCAACTCTTTCGATATATTGCTTTCCTGTTTTTGCTGGCATTATTGTTTCCCCCTAAAAAAATAGTTTTTACTTCCCAAATTGCGGAATATGATGATCACCTATAGCAACATGGATTACCTTTGGTTCTGTATAGAATTCAAAAATTGCGTAATGACCACCCTCTCTTCCAATTCCACTATCTTTCGTACCGCCAAATGGAATTCGAAGATCTCGTACGTTTTGAGCGTTAATCCAAAGCATACCTGCTTCAATAGCATCCGCCATACGATGTGCTCGTTTTAAATCTTTTGTCCATACAAAACCAGCTAGTCCGTAAGATACGTCATTTGCCATATGAAGTACTTCTTCATCTGTTTCAAATTCGATTACGGCCATAACGGGACCAAAGATTTCTTCCTGACATACTCTCATGTCATTTCTTGCATTTAATAAAAGTGTCGGTGGTACAAAATTACCTGCCTTTACCTTCTCCGGAACCACTCCCTGAACTACTTCACAACCTTCTTGTTTAGCGATTTCTATATATTTTTTTACTTTGTTGTAGTGATCTTTTTCAATTAGCGGACCAAGCTGAGTCGATGAATCCATTGGGTCACCGATTTTAATGTTAGCGACACGTGCTTTTAATTTTTCAACAAATTGATCTTTAATATTTTTATGCAAGAATACTCGAGAATTGGATGTGCAACGTTCCCCATTAAAAGAGAAAATCCCCCATATTGCTGCATCTAGAGCTCGTTCAAGATCTGCATCATCAAATACAATTAAAGGTGATTTCCCACCAAGTTCCATCGATGTTTTCTTTAAAGTATCCGCAGAGTTTTTAATAATAGTGGAACCTGTAGTCGTTTCACCTGTAAATGAAATCGCTTTCACATCTGGGTGAGCAACAAGAGCAGCTCCTGCTGTTTCTCCAAAGCCATGAACGACATTAAAGACTCCATCCGGAACTTGAGCTTTATGAATAATTTCAGCTAATTTATTTGCAGTCAATGGTGAAAGTTCAGCTGGTTTTAGCACAACAGTATTTCCAGTTGCTAATGCAGGCGCTACTTTCCAAGTCTCTAACATGAATGGGGCATTCCATGGCGTAATTAACCCTATAACTCCTAATGGTTTATAAACTGTATAATTAATGAATTCATCATCCATTGGGTACGATTCGCCATGCAATTTTGTCTCAACCATTCGTGCGTAGAAACGGAAATTTTCTGCAGCACGTGCGGTTTGATTTCTTGTTTGGCTAATTGGCAGACCTGTATCTAATGATTCTAAGAAAGCAATTTCTTCAATCTCCTCATCGATGAGATCTGCAATTCTATTAATATATTTCATTCTTTCTTTCAATTTCATCTTGCTCCACGGACCATTCTCAAACGCTTCTTTTGCTGAAAGAACTGCTTGATTTATATCCGCTTCACGCCCCTCAGCGATATAGTTGTTTATTTCATTGGTAAATGGATTTTTATTCTCAAAAGAAGCACCTGATTTACTGTCGACAAACTGTCCATTAATATAGAGTTTTACATTTTCTACTTGCTTGTGTACGTGATTTTTTTGAGTCTCAGTTACTTGAACTTGCATGTTATTACACTCCTCATTCTTCTCTTACTCCTGTAACAAGGAGTAAGAGAATTTTTTTAGATTTCGAATTATTATTTAGTTACAATCTCATTTGATAAAATACCATATTGATTTAAAACTTCACGAATTTCGTTTTGAAGTGCCTCAGATGGTAAATCCATTGGTTTGCGTAAAACTGGCGTAATTTTACCCATCATGCCCAGCGCTGCTTTTACTGGTCCAGGGTTAGTTTCTTTGAATAACACATCATTTAATGTCATTAATTCAAAATGAAGATTTAAAGCTTTTTCAGTGTCGCCTTCCTCCCAAGCATTGTGCATTTCTGCTACTTTCGCTGGTGCAATGTTTGCTGTGGCGCTAATAGAACCTTTTCCACCGATTGTTAACATTGGGTAGCAAAGAAGTTCAATTCCCGAGAATAGACTAAAATCTCTCCCACAATTTAATAGCACCCGATTGACATGTTCAAAATCTTTATTTGACTCTTTGGCACCAATAATGTTCGGGCAATCTTCAACAAGTCGAGCCATTGTTGTTACTTCCATATTCACCCCTGTTCTTCCAGGAATGTTATAGATAATAATTGGAATATCCACGGCATCGACAATAGTTTTATAGTGTTTATATAATGCTTGCTGGGAAGGCTTGTTATAGTATGGAACAATGACCATCGCAGCATCTGCTCCCATTTCTTGAGCAGCCTTTGTTAGCCGAAGCGCTTCATTATGATTAACTGATCCCGTTGCGGGGATAAATGGAACTCGTCCGTTAATCGTTTTACTCGCTGTTTCCATCACAAGCTCTCTCTCTTCGATCGTTAGAGAACTAGGTTCCCCAGAAGTCCCGGTTACCGAAATACCATGGCTCCCACTTTCTATTTGCCAGTTAATTAAACTTTTAAATGTCTGTAAATCTAAACTTTCATCTTCCTTAAATGGTGTAATAACTGGTGCAATCGAACCTTTTATAATTTCTTTAGCTTTTCGAATTCTTGACATTTTATCTTCTCCTTCTATACCTTTTTATGGAATCATTTTCAAGATTAATGTATCATTAAGTTTGAAATATTTAAAATATTTAAAAAGTTTGTATTGCATATAAAATAAATATGCTTTCTAAGGAGGAATTTCATGGATATAAGACAATTGCGATACTTTGCCACTATTGTTGAAGAAGGCCAAATCACTAGAGCAGCAAAAAAATTACATATGGCCCAACCCCCCCTTAGTCAACAGCTAAAAGCGCTGGAGGAAGAACTTAGTACTCTTTTGATCGTACGAAATGGCAAGAATATAGAACTAACAGCAGCAGGAAAAGTTTTGTATAAGAGAGCTACTAATCTTTTAAGTCAGATTGAGGAAACAATTATGGAAGTGAAAGAAGTAGGAGAAGGTCTTAAGGGAACCTTATCAATTGGATCTGTAAAAACATGCTTTTCTTACCTACCTGAACGCATTCGTTTTTTCCGAGAAAAGTATTCAAACGTTACATTTCGTTTATACGAAGGGGATACCTATCGATTATTACAAGATTTAAGAAATAGGCATATTGAGGTTGCTATAGTCCGGTTACCTTTAGAATCAGAATCAGATGACTTATCCTCACTGCCATTACCTCCGGACCATTTTGTAGCCGTTATCCCTGAGACGTGGAATTATGAAAATACAATACGAATAGATGAATTATCAAGTATGCCACTAATGTTGCTACAACGTTTTAAGGGTGTTGGTCAATACGAACTGGTTATAGAAGCTTGTAGAAAATATCACTATGAACCAAATATTGTCTGTCAATGTTCAGACGCTGATATGATTATGTCCCTAGTTAGAGAAGGTGTCGGTGCTTCCTTACTTCCAAGGTCTGTCCTACGTTCATTTTCTATGAATGGCCTGAAAATATTGGAGCTTGAAGAACTTCGTATTCAATCAGAGTCCGCCGTTATCTGGTTGAAGGACCGTTACCTTTCAAAAAGCGCTGTTAAATTTATTGAAACTTTTAAGAGGGAATACAATTTAAATATTTCACAAGTAGAATGATTCTATAAATCATATGTGTTGAATCAGTTTTAAAGATTTTAATTACTCTCCCGTTACTTGAGCCTTTATAGTTATAGTAAATATACAGTTCTATTTAAAAACTTTAAAGTATTCAAACATCATTCGTTAGTTTTAATAAAATCAATCAGCCAAACCTGGTCCAAATGTCTTACCGTGTCAGTAGTTAAAAAGGAGCGAGGTCAAGGCAAAACAAGATTTTCCAAAGCATGTCTCGCAAAGCGACGTGTGCAGACATTGCGGCGAGAGAAAACTTCTTTGGCATACTCAAACAAGAGATGTATTACGGTGAAGTGTTAATCTCGTATGACGAATTGAAGAAGAAAATTGAACGGTATATCGACTACTATAAAATGAACGTATTAAACAAAAACTGGCTGGCATGAGTCCAGTAAAATACCGAACTCATGCCAGCCAATTAGCTGCATAATAAAAACTCTAACTTTAAGGGGTCACTACCAAGTACTCTTAGACGGGTACCATTTTTATATTTTGCTTGTATATTTCCATTTATAAATTGCTGACACAATTTTAAAGCGGTGGCAAATCGGTGGCAATCTCCACCCTACTGATATAAAAACGCAAAATTCAAATCCTTATAAACATTGTTATATCAACGTTACTTCGAATCATCCATCTTCAGAACAGCCATGAACGCTTCCTGTGGTACTTCGACTGAACCTACTTGTTTCATTCGCTTTTTACCTTCTTTTTGTTTATCAAGAAGTTTTCGTTTACGGGAAATATCCCCACCGTAACATTTTGCTAAAACGTTTTTACGCATAGCTTTAATTGTTGAACGAGCGACAATTTTTTGTCCAACTGCTGCTTGAATTGGCACTTCAAATTGTTGACGTGGAATTAATTCTTTTAATTTTTCAACGATGACTTTACCGCGCTCGTACGCAAAGTCACGGTGTACGATAAAGCTTAGTGCATCGACTTGCTCACCATTTAATAAGATATCCATCTTCACTAGTTTTGAAGGCTGATAACCAATGAGTTCGTAGTCAAATGAAGCATAGCCCTTCGTATTTGACTTTAAATAATCAAAGAAATCATAAACGATTTCTGATAACGGCATTTCATAAATAATGCTGACACGTGTTGTATCAATATAATCCATTGTCATAAAATTACCACGCTTCAATTGACAAAGCTCCATGACAGCTCCTACATAATCATTTGGCACCATAATTGTAGCTTTTACATAAGGTTCTTCCACTTGATCAATTTTTTGAGGATCCGGCATAAATGATGGGTTGTCAACGTTAATTGTAGATCCATCTGTCATTTGAACATTGTAAATTACAGAAGGCGCTGTTGTGATTAGATCAATGTTAAACTCACGCTCAATACGCTCTTGAATGATTTCCATGTGTAAAAGCCCTAAGAAGCCACAGCGGAAACCAAATCCTAGTGCTTGTGATGTCTCTGGCTCATATTGAAGGGCAGAGTCATTAAGTTCCAACTTTTCTAACGCTTCACGTAAGTCATTATATTTCGCTGTATCGATTGGATATAATCCGCAGTATACCATTGGATTTAAACGACGATAACCTGCTAATGGCTCAGTTGCTGGGCGATTAGCAAATGTAACTGTATCCCCCACACGAGTATCACCTACATTTTTAATGGATGCTGTTAAATAACCTACGTCACCAACTGTTAATTCAGACTGTGGTACAGCTTTCGGTGTGTGTACACCAACTTCAATAACTTCAAATTCTGCTCCAGTAGCCATCATACGAATTTTATCGCCAGGTTTTACTGTACCATTCATGATTCGAATGGAAATAATAACACCTTTATAAGCATCATAAACAGAGTCAAAAATAAGGGCTTGTAACGGTGCTTCTGGATCACCAGTTGGTGCAGGCACTTTCTCTACAATTTGTTCTAAAATATCTTCAATCCCGATACCGGCTTTAGCAGAAGCTAAAACCGCTTCTGAAGCATCTAACCCGATTACGTCTTCAACTTCTTGACGAACGCGTTCTGGGTCTGCAGCTGGTAGATCGATTTTATTGATAACTGGTAAAATTTCTAGGTCGTTATCAAGCGCTAAGTATACATTTGCTAGTGTTTGTGCCTCAATACCTTGTGCTGCATCGACAACTAAAATTGCACCCTCACAAGCAGCTAAACTACGTGATACTTCATATGTGAAATCGACGTGCCCTGGTGTGTCGATTAAATGGAATATATACACTTCACCATCTTTAGCTTCATACTTTAATTGGACTGCATTTAATTTAATCGTAATGCCTCGCTCACGCTCTAAATCCATTGAGTCGAGTAGCTGTGCTTTCATTTCACGAGATGTTAGTGATTTCGTTTGCTCTAAAATACGGTCAGCAAGCGTTGATTTCCCGTGGTCAATATGTGCAATAATAGAGAAATTTCGTATATTCTCTTGTCTTTTTAAACGTGCTTCTCGGTTCATCTCTTCCACTCCTAATTAAACTATAATGAATTATACTATGAAAGATATGCAAAGTACAACAACAACTAGACTCGAAAGCCTATTACATCAATACTTATAAGTGTTTTTACGGTTTTTAGATTTTGCAAGATAAGGCGTATAAATGCATGGATTTGGGGCTAAATGGAGCTAATAAAAATATGGCGAGCGTGTGTACAGGAATGCGTGAGTAAGAAAGATTGAGGCTAATTGTCTTTTTTTGTTGGTAAATTATAAGAATAGCTCACTTACATAAAAAATAGCACTGCTTGGTACAGTGCATTTCTAGGTACATTCGATAACCCTTCACAGATAATTGTGGAAGGTAATTTTATTTTCTAAATAACTACAGTTAGAACAAAGGTAATCTTTATTTATAAATATAGCACTGTACATATTTGTCCAAGGAATATGTTCAGAACATCTTTCGCATTTATCTACATATTTATCACGTAAAATACCATTCTCTAAAAAGACATGCCATTGTTTATCCGATAAACTTTCAGATCCATTTTTTATGAGGAGCAATGATATTTCTAACGCTTCACCATCATCAAATCTATTCTCGCTTATTAGTTCTTTCAAATATGAAATAAATTTAGATAGTTCTCTTAATATTCTTTGTTTAAGCTGTTCTCCTTGCATAAAACCTCTCCTTTTTCCATCTACTTCAATTCGACAAAAGGGAATGATTTCCTTCTGAATTAGACAATAAATAATGCAGGATTATACTTAAGTGTTGTTTTTATGTCCAGGCCAGCTGTTAAACCGCTTGGCGCTTTGATAATGCACTTCAAGACTACAAAAAAGCTGATTGGCCATTTTACAACGGGCAATCAGCTTTTTTGTCGTTTAGAGATGATTAATATACGCTGAATTGAACTACTTGCCACTTAGCTAACGCTTGAAGTGGAAGTCTTCTGTCGGGATCTGATAAAAAATCCTACCAACAACGCTCGGCGCTTGGGGATACCACCCGCAATAAACTAGACAGAAAACTACGGTCAGTCTTATTATTTTCGCCTACCACAGTAGGCGCCTTCACTGAAAGATAGAATAGCATCTTTATCCAATATATTCAGTAAAGCAACAGGTGCTTACCCGAATTGCCACGGACGATTTGCGCCCGCCTTTTTCCTTGGCTTATTGGCCCCTAATTCTTCTCGACTCATAATTTGCGGTTCCATTCCCTTTTCGATTTGCGAACTAAGTGCTCTCGAAAGTGAATACACATTCGGTGCAAAATAGACCCGATTTGACTCTAATTGGCAAATAGGACAAGTTGATTTGTCCTTATTCCCTGCCATTGATTTAAAAAATAACGTAAACTCTCCACAATCATTACAACGAAATGTGTAACTAGGCAAGAATAAACCTCCTTATCCTATCATTTTGGCATAATATTTTTATCGAATATTTTTGTAGGGATTGCAATGGTACAACAAGCATTTGGAACATCGACTATGCCATTGATTCGACTTTCAACTGGTGCTGTACTCAGCAGCATATAGGCTTGTTCACCTGTATAACCCAGCGTTTTTAAATACTCAATGGCATTCAAGCATGCCCGACGAAACGCAAGATTAGCATCTAAATAATGTTGTTTCCCATCCTTATTATCTACTGAAATCCCTTGGAAAACGAGGAAATCATTATAGTTTGGATCTACTGGGCCCGGTTGGAATACAGGATTTTCGTAAATTTTATAGGTTTCCATTCCACCTTTAATGACATCCACCTTTAGATCAATCCATCCTGCCATCTCGACACCACCACAAAATGTGATTTCTCCATCCCCTTGTGAAAAATGAAGATCTCCTACCGATAACTTCGCTCCCTCCACAAATACTGGGAAGAAGATTTTCGACCCTTTAGATAGATTTTTAATATCACAGTTCCCGCCATTTTCCCTTGGTGGTACTGTTCGAGCTCCTTCCTTAGCTACTCGATCAAACTCAGCTCCTTTTAATGTGCCGAGCACTGCCCTCTCCGGAGTCGGTGCATTGGCCAACGTTGGAACCCGGTCCGGATTGGTCATGATGAGTTCTTTTTCTCGTTCATTCCATTTTTGCAAAAGTTCCATAGAGGGAGCAACGCCTATTAAGCCAGGATGGATAATCCCAGCAAACTTCACACCAGGTATATGTCTCGAAGTCGTATAAATGCCTTCAAAATCCCAGATTGATTTAGCTGCTTCTGGAAATTCGTCAACTAAGAAACTTCCCCCATTCTCTCTTGCGAAAATGCCGTTAAACCCCCACGCCGAATCTTGAAAAGTACCAATATCTAAAATATCTACGACAAGTAAATCTCCAGGTTCAACGCCGTTCACATAGACCGGTCCACTCAACACATGAACACGTGCAAGATTCACATCTCGAATATCATTTGGACTATCATCATTTTTAATTTGTCCATCTGTCCAGTCTTTACATTCCATTCTAAAAGAAGTACCTGGATCTACTGAAAATGCTGCTGGTATGTCTGGGTGCCATCGATTGTGACCGGGATGTGCCTGTTCTTCCATTGATTTGCTTAAATCTAGTTTGTACAGAGTTTTCACCATTTGATTTACTACCCCCAGTTTCTATGTAAGTGATGTATGCGATTTCATATTATCAAGGATAAATAGAAATGTCAAACTATTCCGAACATTCTATCTTTAGGTTAAGCAACTAAAATCTAGAATGAATTGAGGGCAGTCAAATGTATTATTTCTTATTTAAAAACCTCACACATTCAGTATCCCCTTTAACTCATCGTAATTCTCCAAATGTTATGATTATTTATTTAAAAAATGGATGCAAACAAGTATTTATATATAGTTGATTATTTAATTTCTTTGTCATTTATTGTGCATCTAAAAATGGTTTGTAACTAGGATCATTTTTCCTTTTTTATGCAAATATGTACCAAAAATAAAGTACAGTATTAACATTGGAACGCCAATGTAGAATGAAAATCTCGTATCTGGACTGTAGGCTGTGTAAATCGCAATAGCAATTAATGCGAATAAACAAAGAATGGTTGGGATTGGATAAGTATGCATTTTATATTTTAGCTTATCGACTGATCCGCCATTTTTCACTAACCATTTTCTAAATTTATAATGGGAAAGATAGCTTCCAAACCATCCAAGCAACGTATTAAAACCTGCAATAGAAGTTAACCAAATGAATACTTTATCTGGTGAAATAAAGTAAAGTTCGTAATAAGAGAAACTTGTCCAAGAAACAAAGTTAAGATTACCGCATTCATTGGAATACCACGTTTATTTATTTTCCCTAATGCTTTTAAACAACAAGTCCCACACGCTCTGACCCCTTAAAGAGGATACTTGAAACTTCAAACTAAAAGGCATAAATAGCGTGCCATTTCCTCTGCAATCAATAAAAAATGATAAAGAGTGCTTAAGATTTTCCTACAAAAAATATCCAGCTACACTTACGTGCACTCTGGATATTTTATGACTAAATTATACATTTATTGATTGTTGAATAAGGCTTGTTAACGTATTAACACCTTTTTGTTCTAAATGTACGCCGTCTGGAGCAAAAAATTCTGGGTGGTTGATAGCAACCGAATGCCAATCAATCAATGTAATATTATCATGCTCTTGAGCTTTTTGTTGTAATGAATAATTCACTTTACCTTCCCAAGCACGAGGTACCCTTGTATTTACTAAATAAATATCGGCATTGGAGAAAGCTTCAAGTAGTGTATCAATCTGATCATTCGTAAAGAAACCATTTGTGCCAAGCTGAATAATAACGGCTTTATTTGGCTGATTAAAACTAGCATAATTAGGTGCCAATTGGATTGCTTGTGAAACTTGGCGGCCAATTTTTGCATCAATCGTAATGTTTGGATAGATGTTATGTAAGCTTGAAGCGATATCTATCATTAAAGAATCTCCAATAGCTAATATTCCATTATAGGATTCACTTTCAGGGGTAGCAGTTGTATCATTTTCTCCTTGCTTAGGTTCTTCATTATCCGATTGAGCGCTAGTTTCTGCTTTTTCATTCTCACCATTCGATGAATCACTTTCTGATGTTTCTTTTTCCGCTACGGCATCCTGTTGCTTCGAAGGTTGTTCTCCACCGCTTATTTTAATTTCTGTTGGTTGAGACTCTTTTGACTCCGTTTTCCCTTCACCTACAACACCTGTCATCCCAGTAAAAAATACTAAAAGGAATAGTGGAACGAGCAACGTTGAAATTTTTCTAGCAAACGTAAGGCTACTCCATTTATTTTTATTAATAACAAGATGCTGTCGATAATAGGAGCGGAATCCTTCCTTCCGTATTGGCATTTCGATAAAACGATACGATAGTTCAGCAATCACCAAAATAAGAACTAATTGTAATGCAACTCGCCAGTACGCAGGATTACCTATTTCATGGACTGGCGTACCCAATACCATAATCGGATAATGCCATAGATAAATTCCATACGATCTTGAACCTATCCAACGTAGAGGCTTCAAAGAAAGTATTTTTCCTAAAATGCTAATTGGATGACAAACACAAGCTATTAATATAGCTGCATTCAAACAGAATAGGAACATGCCTCCTCTATATAAGAAAGTTTGATATTCATCTACAAAAACAATACTTAAAATGAAAATACTAAAAGCAACCAAGCTTATTGCATTTAGTTTATTGACATGGTCAGTAGATAGTTTTTGAGAAGATAGTCTTTTCATCGGCCAAACGAGCGCTAGCCAGCAGCCTATAAGTAATTCAAAAGAACGCGTATCTGTCCCGTAATATACTCTGCTTGGATCCGCTCCTGGCTCATACAGCATGCCCATTAACACAGCTGAGCATAATGCACCGATAATGATGTAAATGGCTAATTTAGCCGGCTTTTTAACAAGATAAAGCCCTAGCATTAACAGGATTGGCCAAATAAGATAAAATTGTTCCTCAATGGCTAAAGACCATAAATTTTTTATAGGTGAAGGAGATCCAAAACTATCAAAATAAGAGAGTTTATGAAAAATGAACCACCAGTTACTTGAATAAAAAATAGAGGATATTGCATCTCCACGCAATGTATTAAGAAGTTCCTTATGAAATAAGGTAGCCCAAGCGAACGAAGTAATAATCATTACGTATGCAGCAGGTAGTAGGCGTCGAAATCGCCCAATCCAAAATTCCCCTAAACCTACCGTTAACTGATTTCCTTTTAAGGGTAAAACAGTAGAAGTAATTAAGTAACCCGATAAAACAAAAAAGATATCAACTCCTAGGAATCCACCACTGGCCCATCTGAAGTTAAAATGATAAGCTATCACAGCTAGTACTGCTAAAGCTCGAATCCCGTCTAACCCCGGGATATAACGATGATTGACTACCTTACCTGACATAATATTCCTTCCTCTTCTTCCGATAATCCATAAACTTTTGCGACATTTTTTATAATATAAACGTTAGTTTTAAGTTAAATATCGTCCCCTTTTAAATAATGAATCAGTGCATTCACTTATATAAATGACGGATGAGTATTTATAAAAGTTTAAATTTTATAACATAAACAACTCGAAATTCTTCTTCTCATATGTAAAGTGCCCTTTATTCTTTTGGAATAAAGGAATATTTCCCCATCAAAAAAGCATCTCCAACAATGGTAGATGCTTCAAAAGCGTTTTCCGCCTATTGCATATGCCGCAAAAATTTTACAATTCATAGTCAAATCTTTATGTGCTGACCCGAAAATTATAAGACAAGAAACAAATAATTAAAAGGCTTAACTTCTATCCTAAAAAAATTCCTGACATTTTTGCTAAATTAAATTTGGCAAAAAGAGAGACTATAAATTTGCTAATCTCTATTGTTTTTTATTCTTGTTTTTCTGTAACGAAAGATTTTGCTATAGCTTTTCCTATTACAGCAATTGTACGATTCAATTCTTCTTCTGTATTGTCAATTCCACCTATTTCGATTAAGATCATTTCTTTTGTTAAATCTTGATTATAACGTCCATCCACATTGTCACCACTTTTTGATATAACACCTCTGGAAATTTTCGGCACAATTTCATTCATAGTAGCGGATAGACTTTCTGCATAAGCAGTATTCCATCTATAATTCTTATGCTCTGCACCAATGACAATGGCAATCCGTGCATACGATTCGTTATTATGAGTTATCGTTGTCGCATTTTTCTTGGCAGAATCTCGATGCAAATCAATCACTAAATCGTAGGATTGCTCTTGTAAACGTTTTGCTAAATAAGGACGGACGACGTTGTAAGCATCCGGAAAAAGTTTTTTCTGAAGTTTTAATTCCTTCATCACATCAACATCTAAAACGTCCGTTTGTATACCGTTCATACTAAAATGCTTAGAGATAGTATCTTTTAAACTAAAAATATTTGTTTTTTCATCATAAACGGCCGCTTTCCCGCTAACAGCTTTCACTATTGGTTGATATGATTCCTGTGAATGTGTAAATACTAACAATACTTTAAATGGATCTTTTATTTCCTCTTTTGTTTCCTCTTTTGTCTGCTCAAGGACACTTTGTTCAGGTAAATTAGTAGCGGCAAACACGACTGGTTTATCCTCTGGCTCTTTAATCGGAGTCGATGCTTGCTTATTGAACGGAAGTTGCCCTGCAATGACAGGTAATACGAAGAAGAACAATAATAAACCAAATGACCACTGTAGTTTTTTTAGCAAAGTCACACCCTCCTCCCCTTATCGTATGGAGAGGATGTGCCTTTTAGAACGGAAAAAATTATAGATTATTTGCCCATTTCATAAGCATAGATGATACAAGTTTTGCATAATTATCTATCCAATAATCGGCTTCCTTTGGTGTGACCATCAGCTGTGTATGCGAGCCTGCGAAAGTCTCTGCAAACAATTGCTGACGCTCTTCTTTAGACCATGTAGCCCATTCACCAAAAATCGGCTGTACTAAAGACATATCTAGTTCTTTATTTATATCTGGTTGCCAAGACGACAATGACAATTTTGATGAAGGTTTACTCCGTTCTGACACCCGTGCAGCTATAGAACGTAGCATTACCTCTACAGCATCGGCAATTAATACAGGTGCATCAACTACTGTTGGGATACCAATTGCGGTAACAGGAATGCCAAGCATCTCATATGAAATTTCCTTACGCTTATTTCCTACACCTGAACCAGGGTGTATCCCTGTATCCGTTAATTGAATTGTTTTACATAAGCGATTACTAGCTCTTGTTGCAAGTGCGTCTACTACAATAATTAATTTGGGCTTTAGACGTTCTGCCAACGCCGCTACAAATTCACCCGTTTCATATCCTGTTTGGCCGGTTACACCAGGCGCATACATGACAAATTTTTCATCAATTACATCTAAACTATGCAAATGATCAATAAGATATGGTCCTATAGCATCTGGTGTAATTGTACGATTACCTAGACCAATAATTAAAATTTTGTCATCTTCATTCCATGACATGGATTCATGCATTTTTTTAAAATTCACAAGCAATTCTTTCTCAAGCTGCTCAAATCCATCTCGATCTTCTAACGTCAAAGTAGGCACAGAAAGAGTAATGTACTTCCCTTTCTTCTTTCCGATTTGCTTTTCACCTTCTGCATCAACGAGCACATCAGTGATTTTTACCCGACCAGCATTGAGATCTTCAATTTGAATACCACTCGACTCTTTAAGTGTATCTTTTTGCTCTTTCGTTTGATGTAAAACAACCTCTTCAGACTCATCAATCAAATCCGTACGTTGCCAATTAAAATTTTGCATACAGTTCACCTCAACTGTAGTTTGTTCAAACTGTCAAGTAAATATTCTTTGCATTTATCTATTGCAATTTGTCCTAGCGTTTGTTAAAATGATTTTTGTTGTATTGACACAAGAAATCAATGAGAAGATATCATCTCGTACCTATTTTAGGAGGTGAAACATATGCCAAACATTAAATCTGCGATTAAACGCGTAAAAGTTAACGAAAAAGCTAACGCTGCTAACACTCAAGCTAAATCTGCAATGCGTACTACAGTGAAAAAAGCTGAAAACGCTGTTGTTGCTAAAGCTGAAAACACGCAAGAACTTTTACAAGCAGCTTACAAATCTTTAGATAAAGCAGCTTCAAAAGGACTTATCCACAAAAACGCGGCGGCTCGTAAAAAGTCTCGCCTTGCTAAAAAAGCGTAATTGTTGTAAAGGATCAGTATACTCTATTAAGAGTTGCTGATCTTTTTATTTATGAAAAAATAAACTACGCCTAATTGAAATAATTGTCCAACTGTAGCTTTACTTTCGCGAAGATAATTTTGCCACTGTCACTTTATTTTCCCACTATAATACTTACTAAACGACCATAAAGAGCTGCCCCTATTGCTTCGGACAGCTCATCAATAGTTGTTTTCATTCTATACAAGCGTTATCTCCTTAGAGTTGGCGCAGTAAAAAGAGTTCTAAATAACGCTCACGATTGCCTCCTGTTGATTTCAGTTGTAAATCGACCTCTGCTAACTGATATAAAGCCTTCAATAAGCTTTCCTCTGATGGACGATTACGCTGCTCAACCATCAACTTGACGCGATAAGGATGTATTTTTAAATTTTTTGAGATTTGCTGTGGATGATAACCCTTTTTTAATGAATAAAAGACATTGGACATCGTACGTACATTTGATGCAAGTAATCCAACAAGCATGATAGGCTCTTGCTTTTGACGTAGTAAATCGTGATAAATAGATAATGCACCAACAGAATCGTTTGCAAAGTAAGCATTTAGCATTTTAAAGGCATCCTGCTCTAACGTTTTTGCTACTAAATCCTCGACTAGCGTGGCAGTTATTTCACCACCATCTCCTACATAAAGAGTTAGCTTTTCAATTTCCATTTGCAACTGTAGCATATTTGGTCCAACCATTGCGACAAGCTGCTCAATCGCATTTTGTTTTATGCTGTTGCCCTCTGCTTTCACAATACTTTGTATCCACACAGCTAAGTCCTGCTCCTTTGGTGTTTCAGCTTGGACTAATAACGCATGCTCCTTCATCATCTTTGTCACTTTTTTACGTTCATCCAATTTCTCATAAGGAGCGATAAAAACTGTTATTGAAAAATCAGAAGGGTTAGCAAGCCATGCTTCTAAGCGTTTTATATCATGGTCAATTTTTTCTTTTCCTTTTTCGCTTGCCTTTAAAAAGGATGCATTTTTGGCAATAATAAGCTTTCGCTCAGAGAAAAATGGAATTGTATCTGCTTCATCTATAACGGCATCCACTGGCATTTCTTCCAAATCAAATGTTGACATCTCTATCTCTTCTTCGGGTCCTATCGCTTCTTTTAACCGTTTAACTGTTTCATCTATAAAATAGCCTTCTTCACCAACGAGTAAATAAACTGGTGAGAGCTCTCCTTTTTTGATATTATTCCAAACCGTTGAAATCATAATTTCCCCTCCATGTAGCAATACTACTAGTATACATGATTTATATTCCTTTGTGACTTTGACCGAATTGTGTCGATTCTTTGCCATATGGCAAATTCTCCTTTTCGATATAGCTTTTATGAAATTGATGTCTTATAATAAATAACAGAATTGGAGGGATAACAATGAATCCATTTGAAGGAAAAAACATACAATGTCGCCGTAACGATGCAACTGATTCAGGAGTTGGCTTCGGTGTATCATTTGGAATGTTTTCACTTATGTTTATCATCGCAATAGTAGTGGAAGTAGCATCTAGATAATTAATTTTATGTCAGGAAAAAGACCTTGCTCATTGGACAAGGTCTTTTTCCTTTTGTATAAACCAACTATTCTCCAGAATTCTTACTTCAATCGTCCCATCTATCCCAGTTGTTAACGTAGATAAATATCGACTTGTAAAACGCTCCACAATCTCTTCATGTGGATGACGGTAGCGATTATTGAGCCCAGCACTGAAAATGGTTAGTTCGGGCCGTAACAGCTCTACAAACGGCTCAATACTTGATGTTTTACTGCCATGGTGTCCAGCCTTCAACAATGTCATGTCCGCTAATTGCTTGTTGTAAAGATGAATAAGCTCCTGTTCACCATGCTCCTCTAAGTCACCAGTTAACAATGCTCGAAATGACCCCTGTTGCATATATAAAACGATTGAATCATCATTCCCCTCATAAAGAGTGTCACGGGGCCATAAATAATGAAAACTAGTTTTTCCTATACGCCACGCTGTTCCCTGCATTTTTTCTTTCACAGGAACTTTTTTCTTTTTGGCTTCCATCAGTAAATCCCGCATTACAGGCTTGTCCATTGAACCAGGAGTGAGGTGTATTTCATGCATGTTAATCTCTTGCAAAATCTCTTCAGCGCCCTCTACGTGATCGGCATCCGCATGAGTGGCGATAAAAATATCAATGTCTCGTATCCCTTTTCCTTTCAAAAACGGTACAACAACTTGTCTCCCGACCTCATAAGGGCTGTCTGACGCCTTCCATATGTCCTGCTCAAAGCGTAGTAAGCCGCCTGAATCAATAACATACACAGCCCTTCTAAACGGTAATTCAATAACTGTACAATCACCCTGACCAACATTTAAAAATGTAAGCTTAGTTTCGTTAAACAACATCGGCGATAAATGAATACACAATGCAGGAATGAACATAACAACTGCAAATTTACCATATTGTTTTATTTCGATAAAATAGAAACCCACTAATACACTGATCAATGCTACGCAAATAAGCCATATAGCGGGCTGCCCTGGCGACCACAGCTGAAACGGCAATTCCTGAAGGTATAAAATAAACTTTGTAAGCCAAACACGGAGCGGCTCGTATCCAACAAACAAAGCTTTTGCTACTGGCATCGATATAATCGTTATGACAAACAAGACAATATTAACTGGCAAAATAACAAGGGAAAACAGTGGTACGAAAATAATATTTGCCAAAAATGATGAAATAGAAATTTCATAAAAATGATGGAGTAATAATGGATAAACAAGAAGCTGGCACACAAATGTAATGAAAAATGAACGGATAAACCAGTTCGTGGATAGTCTTAAAATGACGCCAGAATAGACAAGACTAACCGTTGCTAAATATGACAATTGAAAGCCAATCTGATAAATGATACCTGGTTCTAGTAGGACAAAGCAAATAAAGCTAATTGCTAGAGCATCATCAATCGATATTTGCCACCTAGCGTAACGCATCAGCATGATTAATTCTACAACAGATACTGCGCGCCATACGGACGGAGCACCACCAGCTAGCACCCCATAGATAGGTAAGATGATGAGTAAAATTAAGGTCGCCATTTCCTTCCGTACGCCTAAACGTAGGAGACCTTCAAAAAATAACCATGAGACAAGTGCCACATGCAAACCAGAGATAGCAAATATATGAGTGATGCCAAGCTTTTGATAGGCTCTTTGAAGCTCATGATCGACTTGATCCTGCGATCCTATTAGAAGTGCTTGTGCCTCTGCAACTAGTGACTCAGGGAATGTTGTTTCAATATGTTTTTTCATAGAATGTCTCTGTTTAGCAAGAAACGAACGAATGGATTTTTTCTCTTCTATAAAGGTCCAGCTTGAAACTTCAAATATTCCTCTAGCACCTTTACTAATCAAATATTTTTCCATAGAAAACGCATACGCATGTGCAGGTGGAAGAGGTGCTATAAGTTCTCCTTGAACTTGATAGGTTCTACCTGTCAATGAAGTAGTTTCATAAAAGCTTTTCTCTTCTTCTGATGAAAATGTATAGACGACATACAACTTCTCACCTGTTTCAGGTTTGACAAAGCCTCTAAGCTTTTGACCATTTATTTTATATTCACTCGACCAAGTTATTTGGAATGTTGACGGTAGAGGGGGAGATTCCGTCAATTGAAATGTAACGATGAAGAAATAGGAAAGAAACCCAAAGATGATAACAAGCGCTGAAATTAAACATGTTTCACCTTTCAATTTAAGCCATAACGCGAAAAGCAGAAGAATAGCGAGTAGCCAAGCTGACTTGTGTGCCGCTATTGAGGCAACAAGTACAGCTAGTGCTACGTAAATCCATTTATGCTTTAAAGCTTTTTGCCAAATAATGCACTCACCTTCTGTTCATATGGGAGCAATTTTTCTGCAGGCATACCACTTTCACGAAGTTCATTTAGCATGTCTATGTACAAGGCTAATTTTTCGTCGCTTAAAAAGTCAATTTTACGTTCATCAAACGGAACGTGTACGACCTCTACACCTGCTTTTTCAAATAATTCTTGTGCATAAGGGTTATTTTTATAATCCGTAGCGTAATACACACGTTCAATACCTGCTTGAATAATAGATTTCGTACATGGTAGACATGGGAAATGTGTAACATATAAGTCTGCACCTTTTGTAGGCGTCCCATATTTAGCACATTGTAATAGTGCATTCATTTCAGCATGCACTGTGCGCACACAATGGTTATCTACAACATAGCAACCATTTTCAATACAATGTTCATCACCCGTAATTGAGCCATTATAGCCACCTGCAATAATTCGCTTATCTCTAACGACAGTCGCTCCTACTGCAAGCCTTGTACATGTACTACGTAATGCGAGTAAATGGCTTTGCGCCATAAAAAATTGATCCCAAGTAATTCGCTCCATATGACTACCTCCGAAAATTTACTTATATTTATAATGATTATTTACGCTGTGCCTTTATGGCAACAGTCCTTTTCTACTATAGTGTAGCCCTTTTTGAAAAGAGTCGTCAATATCTCAAAACTTACTACCATTACTTAACAGTAATGAAATCCTTCAGCTTCTCAAACGTTTTTTCGCCAATACCACTCACTTTTTTCAAATCCTCAATTGTTTTAAAGCCGCCATTCTCCTCACGATACGAAATAATGCTTTGAGCCTTTGATGGACCAATACCTGATAATGTCGTAAGCATTGCTTCATCTGCTTTATTTAAATTGACCTTTTGATCTTTCATACCGCTGTTACTTTGTGATGTTCCGCTAGTAGGCATCGTCAAGAGATAAGAGGAAATTTCGTCTAGCTTTTCACCCTTTATAGGAATGTAAATAACCATCTCATCATCAACTTTTTGCGCATGATTAATGAGTTGCGTATCAGCATCCTGCGTATAGCCACCTGCAAGCTGTACGGCATCTATAATGCGCTTATCGGGCTGTAGCTCATAGACACCCGGATACATAACAGCACCCTTTATATCAACAAATACCTGCTGTATGACCGCTTCATCAACAGATTCTTTCATTTCATGTTGTTCAATAGGTTGGATTGTTTCGATGAGCTCTTCTTGGGGAGGTGAAGAGTCAGAACTCGAAAAAAAGAAGTAACTAAGTCCACTGATTACAAGTACGCCGGGGATCAACATACTTTTTTTATACTTTTGCCAAAAAGATTGGATCATCAAATAACATCCTTTCCTTTGCAAAAGGTAATCATATGGAGTCTATTTCATCTTACAATATCATTCATGTGTTGAAAAGATAAATTATCTATTAAGACAAAAACGAAGGCATCCCTGAGCTGCAGTTTTGAGATTTATCGAGAACTTTTGATTGTTTATCGACCAACTTTATCGATTTATCTACCAACTTTATCGATTTATCTACCAACTTTTTTAATTTATCTACCAACTTTCGAAAAATATCGACATCTACCTTCATGCAACACTATCTGACCGCACTAATTATTTGCGTATAAAAATTTTCACATCAAAAAAAGCGCGAGAAATCAACGTTTCTAAATTGATTTCTCTCACTTTTTAAGGTTTCGACCAGTTTTGTCCCAGCCTCTTTTCAACATTACTTTCTACAAGCGTTATTCTGCTAAGATATCTTTAAATTTCGCTTGAAGCTCAGTCGATAAGATTCCCTCATTGTTAAAATGGCGAATAAACACATTTTGCATCACATCATCCTCCTGAGCTGGATTCATCAGCATTAATATATGATTAATCTTCTCCGCGAGCTGTACTGGATTGGCATACATCGTATTCCATGCGCGAACCTTTAACTCTAAATCTGTACCGAGGGCCGCCTCCTCCAAGTCCTGTATTGATACTGGCTCACTAAAATGTGCATACGGGTCTTCATATGTATCTGTATGTAAAAAATGAATACAATCATCTAATTTGTCTGCCACACGTATTGTATCCACAAAAACGCCTTGATCATTTTCATATAGATAGCTATTTTCTAAAATTAAAAACGGTGCGTGTTGCTGAATACCGACTACTCGTTTTTTTAATTGAGGTGTAATAAAGGTTAAACCATGCTCTAGCTGCAATGTTTGAACGTACATAGAAAAATTACCGTTTTCAGCAAAATCACTATATGTTTTTGGACGATAATAAAATTCAGCGTCTAAATCCTCTGCTTCAATCGTCCATTCTACTTCTGGGCAATCAAAAACAACGCGTAGTGCCATTCCATTCGCTGTTTTTCTGAGCTCATCGTAAATATAAAACTGCTCTGGTTCTACTTGACCTACCTCACTTATAATATTGTTAAACGTAAGAGAAATAATTGATTTTGCAGTAAAGCCTCCTGCCATATCAAATGTTAATTCCACTTGAGTAGCATTACGGCGAATACTAACTATTGTTGCATCATGAAGACTTTGCTCAAAGACCTCTCTCTCCTTCGGTTTCATATAAGCTAATGTTCTCTGCTTTTCCTCATATGCCGCATCGAGAATATTTTCAAATAGCTGTTCCTGTTCATTTCTCCATCCTAAAAAATCTTCTCGTACATGCTTAGGAACATCTGGTGTATTCAACGTACCATCTAAAACATATGTATGAAATCGCAGTGGTAAATCGTTCATTAAACTATCGCGTACTTCATCTAACTCTTGCTTCTTTTCCTTATATAGATCAATATCATTTTCCTTTGCATAGGCAAGGCTCTGTGTCCACTCTTCATCAGATTCGTATATAAATAGTTTCATCGCATTTTCATATGCTTTTTTCTCTTGCAATGTTAAATGCCACATAATTTCAGCTCCTTTAATTGGGTAGTAAAAGAAAAAACTTTTGGCTCAAGTTGATCTACGTTTCGACTGGTCGACTCCTTGGGGATCAGCGTCACAGATGAGAACCTAGAGCGAGCACATTGGGTCAAGAGGCTCATCAGACGCCCTCAGAAAGCTTTGCTCTGCGCGAAAGCGAAGCGACAGCAACAAATGTTTTATCTGTGCGAAAGCGAAGCGACAGCAACAAATGTTTTATCTGTGCGAAAGCGAAGCGACAGCAACAAAGCGCCCAGTCGGATCGCAAATCAATCACACGTTATGGTAATGTGCTAAAATTTTGATATTATCATTATTATATTTTTGGAAAGTTAATTTCCGAAACAAAATACTTTTAATTCTAAATTTAATAATGCTATTTATTGAAGATTTAAATGATATTTGACAATGAAAAGTAAAAACAGCTCACTGGTTAGTTAACCAGCAAGCTGTTCTTCTATTTCACCGCACGAATAAAAATGCGTTCACTTTCATATTCAGGACCTTCATCTGTAAAATCCGCTGTTACTTCTACATGTCTAAAGCCAATTTTCTGAAGCCATGCCATATACTGATCGATTGAGAATGTGCGCTGGTTATGTTCCTCGTCGAAGCGTTCATACAAATCACTCGCAGCATCACGCACATAAAATGTCATTTGGTGGACAACGGAATGTTCAAAATCGCCAGGCTCCGTATGCCATACATAGCTAATGTCACCATCGTCATACGTAAACGGACCGTCTAAAAATATATCATTCATTTTAAATAACGAATGCACATCAAAAAACAGTTGCCCTCCATCTCGTAAAGCACCATGAATACGTTCTAATGTTGAATACACAGCTTTTTCTTCCACTACATAATTCAGCGAATCAATAGCAATCGTTACAACGTCAAGCGCCTCAAAGCCCTCTAATTCATCCATCGACAAACAATAGAGAGGCACATGTAATCCTGCATCAGCAAAGCGCTCTGCGGCAATGGAGAGCATACTTTCCGATAAATCAACCCCACTTACCTTGTAACCTGCCTGCGCAAACAGCAGGCTAAGCACACCTGTACCGCAGCCGATATCTAAAAGATTCGGGTATTGACTGCTCGGTGCATGCTGCAAAACCCATCCCACATAACGTTCATAAGGGATATCCGTTTGCAGCTCGTCATACACGTGTGCAAATCGTTCGTAGCTACTCACACTTAAGCCTCTGGCATGTCTAGTTGCGGTGCATCGCCCCATAGACGTTCTAAATTATAATAAGAACGTTCATCTTTATGGAATACATGCGCGACAACATCCCCAAGATCCACAAGAACCCAGCGTGCTCCATCGAAGCCTTCTACACGACGAATTTCATAGCCCTCTTTTACTGCTACCTCTTGTAATTCACGTGCGATTGCTTGCACTTGGCGGTCAGAATTACCATGAGCAATAATAAAGTAATCTGCTAAAAGTGAAATGCCTTCCATATTTAAAACGACAATATCCTCACCGTGTTTGTCGTCAATTGCTTTGTAAGCTGATTGTAATAAAGTTGAAGTCATCCTTCACTGTCCTCTCTTTTCATCATATCGTTGTAACATTCTATTGATAATGGATAAATTGCTTGTTTTGTGTCAATTAAAAATGCCAATGTATGGCACACACAAGCACTCATCACTTTATCCAAATTTTTCTTTGCTTTTTTTCGCAGACGATCAACACCATCAAATTTACGATTGGGTTCAATCATATCTGCAACAAAAATAATTTTTTCTAAACGGCTCATACCCACTCGTCCTGTTGTATGAAAACGAATAGCATTTAACATATCCTCATCAGTAATGCCAAATTCGCTTTCTGCAATATAAGCACCTACTGGACCATGTAGTAATTCACTACCCCAGCCAATAAGGCGAGCATCTAATTTTTCATCTAGGATGATTTGCTCCATCCATTCAATATCTGCATATTTCGCAATATCGTGAAGGATGGCTGCGATCTCAGCCTTTTTTTCATCCTCACCATAAAATTTGGCTAACTCAATGGCCGTTTCCATTACACCAATGGTATGAATATAGCGCTTCTCAGGCATTCGTGGCTTAATCGCCGCTAAGTACTGTTCGCGTTCCATAAAGACCTTCCTCTCGTATGAACGTCTCTACCGCTTCTGGCAGTAAAAAAGTAACCGTTCCTCCAGTGGCAAGGCGTTCACGAAGCAGTGTGGACGATAGATCGATTTGGGGAGCTTCCACCATTATTATAGGATACTCTGTTGTGGCCTCTGTTCCTGGACGATTTACTCCTACAAATTGCACAAGCTTCACTAATTCATCAATACAGTACCATGTATGAAGCGAATCAATCATGTCACCGCCAATGATAAAGTAAAATTTCACATTAGGCTCCCTTATGCACATCGCAGAAAGTGTCTTATATGAATAGGATACGCCACCCTTATCCACCTCATACGACTCCACAGAAAAATACGGATATGGACTTATTGCACGCCTTACCATTTCAAGGCGCTCCACATCACTAGCATCATGACGTGCAAACTTATGTGGTGGTAACGCATTGGGCATAAAGCGAACTTCATCTAGATCTAAAGCATGAAGTACTTCATTAGCCATCATTAAATGTCCATTATGTGGTGGATTAAATGTACCTCCCAGTAAACCGACCTTTTTCATCGTCTCACCTTATTTCGTTGCTTTTGGTAGTGCAATCTTTTTATGATTGCGTGATTCTTTATATAAAACAACTGTCAGCCCAATTAATTGTACAAGCTCTGCATGTGTACCTTTAGCAAGTGCTTCTGCCACTTCATGCTTGTCCTCTTCACAGTTATCTAAAATACGTACCTTAATCAACTCTCTTACTTCTAATGCTTCACGAATTTGCTTTGTCATTTCGTCATTAACGCCGCCTTTTCCTACTTGGAAAATCGGTGTTAAATGATGTGCTTCTGCACGTAAAAAACGTTTTTGTTTACTTGTTAACATAAAAATTAATTTCCTCCTAATTGCGCCTTTAATTGCACAATCATTGAATTTGTATTTGGGTATTCACCAAGCCAATGCTCAAAAGCAATAGCCCCTTGGTGAACGAACATTCCAAGACCCGTAACGACGGTTGCTCCCTTTTCCTCAGCCGCTTTTAAAAAAGGCGTCATTAATGGATTATACACAATATCGGCCACAATTGCGCCTTCTGCAAGTCGTTCTAGTGAAAATGGCATTGAAAAATTGCCCGTAGCAAGTCCAGCCGATGTCATTTGCACTAAAATGCCAAAATCAGCTAAAGATTCCTCAGCGTCTGCTAAAGAAATTGCATGACCTATACCCATTTCATCGACAATTGCTTGGGCATTTGCCACTGTGCGGTTTGCAATGGTTAAATTCGTATAACCTTGCTGTTGCATAGCAAAAGCGATACCACGAGCTGCACCGCCTGCACCAATCAGAAGAACTGGCTTGTCTTTATGTGACTTACCAACCGCTTCCTCTAGCGAGCGCACAAAACCAACACCGTCAGTATTGTATCCCTTTAACTTTCCTTCTTTTGTTCGGACAACCGTATTGACAGCTCCCATTTTTTCGGCCAACTCATCTAGCTCATCTAAATAAGGAATGATTGCTGTTTTATGTGGGATTGTAATATTCCAGCCACTTGCACCTAATGTTTTCAAGCCAGAAACCGCCGACTCCAAATTTTCAGAAGGTACATGCACCGGAATATATGCCGCATCTATCGACCGTTCCTCGAACCAAGCATTGTGCATTGCTGGGGATTTTGAATGCTCAATCGGATCACCAATAACCGCAAACCATTTCTTCATTTCCTAGTCCCTCTTCTCTACTTGTACATCCTAAATAAGTGATGAGCGAATTGAAACTTGTACACCTTTTGGCGCATAAGCCGCTACAACTACATCAGCATGCTGCACAGTAATCCATCCAAGACCAGAGAATACAACATCAGTTTTCGCTTCTTTGATAGAGAACTCATGACGCACTAATGGCGGTAGTTGTTCTATAAATTCGGCAGTTGGTGGAGCCAGCAATTCACCCTTATGCTCTGCATACAATGTATCTGCCTTATCAAGCTTTGTACGGTGTATTGGTAAGTCGTTTGCCACGTGAACCGTAAATGCAGAACGATCTCCTTGAATAAAGTCAAAACGAGCAAGGGCGCCAATAAATAATGTTTGTCCCGCATTTTGTTGATACACTTTTGGCTTTATTTCTTTTTTAGGCATAATATATTTTAATTCGCTAGCGTCAATATGGTGTGCCATCTGATGATGATTAATAATTCCTGGTGTATCATATAATGCACTACCATCATCTAGTGGAATTTCAATCATATCTAAAGTTGTACCTGGGAAATGAGAAGTTGTAATAACCTCACCTTCACCAGTTGCCTGCTTGATAATGCGATTAATGAACGTGGATTTCCCAACATTTGTACAACCTACAACGTACACATTTTGTCCATTACGGTACTCATCAATGGCTTCCATCGCTTCAGCCATCCCTTTCCCTTTATGAGCACTCACTAAAAGTACATCGACAGGTTGTAGACCTAGAGCTTTTGCTTCTCGTTTTAGCCAATTAATCACTTTTTTCGGTTTCACAGATTTCGGTAATAGATCGGCTTTATTCGCGATTAATAACACAGGATTTTTCCCAACGAAGCGGTGAAGTCCTGGTAGCCAGCTCCCATTGAAGTCAAATATATCAACAATTTTTACGATTAAGCCTTGCTGTGTTCCAAGACCGTTTAATATGCGTAAAAAGTCGTCATCTGTTAATGACACTGGTTGAATTTCATTATAATTTTTCAAACGGAAGCAACGTTGGCAAATGACCACGTCTTTTTCTAATGATGATGGGGGTGCATACCCAACTGCTGTTTTATCTTCTGTTTGAATTGTTGTACCACAGCCAATACAATTTGGCATTTCGTTCATTCTTTTTCCTCCCAAGTAGTGATTCCTTTTCGTTTCAAATTATTGAACACACGACGTTCAATAAATCGATTGAATTTTGTTACGAGCCCATCTGATTGTGCAACTGGTTTTACTAGTACCGTATGCAAGCCTAAGCGATTTGCGCCCATTACATCTGTTAGTAGTTGGTCTCCTACCATTACTACTTCCTGTGGTCGTAACCCTAATTGAATAATCGCACTATAAAAGGCATTACGAAGTGGCTTTCTCGCCTTATGAATATAAGGAATACCTAATGGCTCAGCAAATTGCTTTACACGTGCTTCTTTGTTATTCGACGCAATAATAACCCGAATGCCTGATTCTTTCATAATGCGAAGCCAAATAATAAGCTCTTCCGTTGCATCTGCACGGTCCCATTCCACAAGCGTATTATCTAAATCCGTAATAATACCTTTAATGCCTAAGTCTTGAAGCTTTTCCGGTGTAATTTCATAAATACTCGTGACAAATTCATCTGGTAATAAAAAATTATACAAAATAGCGACCCCTAATCTAAACGTATTATTCGACCATTATAGCATATTTGCGAAGGCTTCACCCATTCGAATTGGGCTTCCTTGTACAACATTTTCCGTAAATTCTATTGCATCCTTTTCAAACAGCATAACTACTGTTGAGCCAAATGAAAAATATCCAACTTCTTCACCCTTACACCACTGCGTTGTTGTATTAGTGAGCACAATAGAGTTTACAAAGGTAGCACCAACTTTAATAAACGCCATCTGCTGTTTATTAGCCACTTTCAGCTCCGTTACTGAACGATAATTGTGTGAAATTGGTTTTTTACCGTATGTAAGGCCGAGCTGATTAACAGGATAGGATTTTTGACCAAGTGTATATTGTCTTAGCACTTCTCCATCAATCGGGCTATGAATACGGTGATAATCTGCCGGACTCAAGTAAAACACGATAAAATGTCCATCTGCATATTGTGAAGCACGTTCTGTATTGCCAAGTAAATCTTGTAATGAATAAGGTTTACCCTTTACAAGAAATGTCATATCCCATTCGATACGCCCAAACGATTCTACTTTGGCATCCACTGGACTTACATAGGTATTCGGATTTTGTTCAATTGGACGTGCCTCTTCTAAAAGCTCTCTTGTAAAAAAGTCATGTAAACTTGAAAATTGTTGTTGTTGTTTGGCAACCTCTTCAAGCTTAATGTCGTATACCTTCATGTAACTAGGAATAAAACGTTTACTCCACTTTGCTTTTGCAATAGATTGCAAAAGATGGGAGGATTGCTTACCATTTGTTAATTCAATAAAGCGTTGATATAGTTTTTCTTTCATAAAACAAAACCCCTATCGATTAATTTAGACTGTCAATTTTTTCGCATTCGAAGTATAATGGTACAATATCTTAAGTGCAAAGGAGTGATCCCCCTTGTTTTTTTATCACAAGTTGGTGGATACCACGGTTAAGAAAATGAAATCGCAAGCAGCAAACTTTATCACAATCAGTAATATGTCCTTCGGCGGCGCGGCCATAATGGCTACACTACACGAATACTATAGCTACAGTGTCTTGTTTATCTTTATCGCAGCCCTTCTTGATCGCTATGACGGGAAGGTAGCTAGAGCACTTGGACAAGTGTCTGATTTAGGTAAACAATTAGATTCTATGAGTGATATTATATCATTTGGTGTGGCGCCTGCATTATTAATGTATAAAGTTGTCTTAGCCGACTTTGGTTTTGTCGGCATGACGATGACAGTTTTGTATATCATCTGCGGTGCGATGAGATTAGCTCGCTTCAATATTTCAGAAGCAAACGGCTATTTTACAGGGTTACCAATTACAGCGGCAGGTACGATCTTAACTTTAACGTATTTTGCCTCTAATACGTTCCACCCGGCATTTTATCTTTTCCTATTCCCAATACTAGCATTACTAATGATTAGTACAATCACGTTAAAAAAAGTGTAACAGCGCATTTGCTGTTGCACTTTTTTTCATTTAACACAGCTTTATAACATATACTGTCGAAAAATGGGGAAAGGATGAAATCATTCAATGAGCGGAATTTTTACATCTATGTTGCAGTTATGGCTTGAGATCCCAGCATTACTTGGCTATTTAAAGGGGCAAACTTTCCATAAACCCTTTTCAAAGGAAGAGGAAGCTGCTTGTATTGAACGATTTTTAGGCGGTGATGAGCAAGCGCGTCTTGACCTAATTGAACGCAATATGAGACTTGTCGCACACGTTGTGAAAAAATTCCACCCAAAGCATGAGCAACTTGATGATTATATTTCCATCGGTACTATTGGTCTGATGAAAGCCGTAGAAAGTTATACGCCTGACAAAAAAACCCGTCTTGCCACTTACGCCGCCCGCTGTATCGAAAATGAAATTTTAATGCATCTGCGTACACAGAAAAAAGTGCAAAAAGATGTTTCCTTATTTGAGCCAATCGGTACAGATAAAGATGGTAATGCCCTACAAATCCGAGATCTCTTACAATGCGATGAAGAGAGTGCAACAGAAAAACTTGAACATAAAGAGCATGTTGCACAACTATATCATTATTTGCATATGCTCGACGAACGTGAGCTCGAAATCGTTACACTTCGCTATGGTCTTAACCAGCAGGATGCACTCACACAAAAGGAAATCGCTGCACGTTTAAGTATTTCTCGTAGTTATGTATCTCGCATTGAAAAGCGAGCACTTATTAAACTCTATCAGTTATATAAACGAGATCAAAAGATTATTGAGTAATATATTGTAAATTGATAATTATAAAATTTCAATAAATCTATTACATTATTCCGCAATTAATCTTGTATTTTTTGTTACAAAAGTAATACTTAAGCTCATCACCATATCGTGGGTTGATTTCCACTGGGCCCATTCATAGGGGCGTCGGGGCAACAATTGGTTTTCTGTGCGAAAGTGCAGAGGCAGCGACACGATGTTGGTCACTCAGATGTTTTCACAGGATGTAAGTTCTTAGTCTGAGTTCCTCTCTATTTCAGCGGGTGTTTGAACACCCGCTGAAAAGTAGTTTAAATCCAATTCATCTCACCATCTATAGAGGTAATGACTTCTGTAGCTACCGCTTTGCTTTCGCTACAAAAAACATTTGTAACTGCCGTTTCACTTTCGCTACGAAAACACTTGTAGTTGCCGTTTCACTTTCGCTACGAAAACACTTGTAGCTGCCGTTTCACTTTCGCTACGAAAACACTTGTAGCTGACGTTTCACTTTTGCTACTAAAACACTTGCTGAAAGAAGTTAAACTATAAAGAAAGCCCCCTTGCGTCATAAAATGTCGCAAGAGGGCTTCTCCCTTAATGAATTTCAACAGATTCTGAAAGTTCTACTGAAATAAGTGTACCGAGTAACATTGTTATAATGACTACACCTGTTGTTAAAAATAGCATTATGCATGCCTCCCATCTGAATATAAGAGATTTAATTAACAACAGTTTAGCATTAGTGCGACTTTTAAACTGTGATTTTTCTCACACTAAAAGGCACTCATTTTGACTTTTTTGTGTAGTTTATCCCGCGGGATTGATAAAAACTAATAATCAGTGGAATAAAGAAAACCCTACTGATTTCCTTTATAGCGATTCGATAGCTTTTAGTACTATTTGTGTTGAATGCTTTGCAGCTACTGGTAAAAACTCATCGAAGCTAATATTCGATTCTTTTCCAGCAATATCTGATAAAGCACGAATAACAACAAACGGCGTACCAAATTGATAGCATACTTGTGCAACAGCTGCTGCTTCCATCTCTACAGCCTTCATTTGCGGGAAGTGACGACGGACAGCTTCTACACGAACAGGATCATTCATAAAAGCATCACCTGAGCAAATTAAACCAATACCATATTGGTGTTCTCCAACAGCCTCTACTGCCTCTTCAGCCACTTTCATAAGTCTTTCATCTGATTTATAGGCTGCTGGCATACCCGCCATTTGGCCCATTTCATAGCCGAAAATTGTTACATCTACATCATGATGACGGACTTCATCTGAAATAACGATTGCGCCTACTTCAAGCGTTTCATCATAGCCTCCGGCAGAGCCCGTATTAATGACTACATCAGGCTTGAATTCATGTAATAGAATAGTAGTTGACATTGCAGCATTCACTTTACCAATACCACTTTTTAATAAAACTACCTCGTTCCCTTTATAAGTTCCTGTTGTATACTCACTACCTGCAATTGTTGTGCTTTTTGCATGCTCTAAAGATGCTCGTAAAAGCTCTACTTCCTCTTCCATTGCGCCGATTACTGCTATTTTCATATTTCTGTTACTTCCCTTCTTTATTCAACTGTTCTAATCAATTGTGCCTTGTCGCCCAGGCGTTTTCACAGGTTGTGAATTTCTTGGCCTGAGTTCCTCTATTTCAGCGGATGTTTTAACACCCACCGAAACATGTTAAAAATAACCAATCGCTATTTTCGTCAATAGGCTCCATTTACTGTATTTAGTTGCTCAAGTTTCAGTGGTAACCAGCCTTCATTGTCGACCCATTCCATGCTGACGCGATAATTTTTTGTCTTATCATTCGTTGAAACTGTTGCAATAGACGAATTTGCGCCTCCGTTATTTTTTATACGCCAGATAATCATGTTGTCTTTTTCAATGCCTGTAACGGCTGTAACTGTGGCCACCTTTTCAGCCCAGTCTACAGATTTACCATCGTAAGAAGATACATGCTGACCTGTCTGTGTTGTAGGTGTAGGCTTCCAACTTTTATTTGTTACGACCTTATCAACAATTGGGTCGTCTGACGTAGTTTCAATAGCAGCATCCTGTTCAGATGTTTGATTTTCATCTGTAGGCTCTTCCTTTGTTTCCTCTTGAGCTGTTCCATCATTATTTTTCTCTTTAGAAGGCTCTTCCTTCACGTCTTCTTTATGATTCTTCTGCTCCTGTATTGGCTCGTCTTTCTCAGCTTTCCCTGCATCATCCTGCCATTTAAACACAAATGTGGCTACTATAATAATTAATATCACGACAATACCAATTAAAACATTCAATAGTTTATCTAGCTTTTTATTCTGAGATGGCTGCAAATGACGACTGCTTCGAGTTTGTCGTTCACTCATGAAGTCTCCCCCTCTCTAGCCAATATTTTATCAAGTTCAACAGCACTTGCAAAATAATTGTGCTCCTATTATATCATAGACAAAACCAAAGGCCTTTCAAGGAATTTATTGGATTTTTTAGCTCTTGAATCAATTATGCCATGGCATAATTGCGTCCGGAATCGATAAAAGCAGCTAGCTCTCTTTTACAAAGATAAGCTAACTGCTTGTACAAAAAATTATTTTATTGAAATAATTTTAACTTTCATTTCACCACCAGGTGTTTGTACGACAACCTCTTCGCCTTCAGCGCGACCTAGCAAGCCTTTAGCAATTGGTGATTCATTTGAAATACGGAATTCCATTGGATCTGCCTCAGCCGAACCAACAATTGTGTACGATTCCTCATCTGTTGTTGGTTTTCCATTAATAATTTCTACAAATGAAACCGTTTTCCCTAATGATACTACACTGTTGTCTGATTCGTCCTCAGAAATAATAACTGCGTTACGAATCATTGATTTTAATGTAGAAATTCGCCCTTCCAGAAAGGCTTGCTCTTCTTTTGCAGAATCATACTCAGCATTTTCAGAAAGATCCCCGAAATCACGAGCGATTTTAATACGTTCTACGATTTCCTTACGTGTTTCCGTTTCTAATTTCACTAATTCTTCTTC
This sequence comes from Lysinibacillus sp. NPDC056232, assembly GCF_042267565.1. Classification (NCBI taxonomy): domain Bacteria; kingdom Bacillati; phylum Bacillota; class Bacilli; order Caryophanales; family Bacillaceae; genus Lysinibacillus; species Lysinibacillus sp. NPDC056232. Next base: position 55,269 of record NZ_JBHJTF010000010.1, read on the forward strand.
TAATTTTCTTTTACCTTCAGTTGTCATTGGGTACTGTTTTTCGTTTGCCAAAGTTCTTCACTCCTTGTTTTCGTCAATATAAAAACATAAAACTCGATTAAGTGCCTAGTAGGATTCACTTAATCGAATTTTATTATTTTTAAACGGTTTCAAATTACTCTTTGACCTAATAGTATGCATGCCTTTCTGAAATATGCACAGATATGCATGTAAATATTGTCAATACCACTCTATCTTATTACAATACGTTGTCGGTTTCAAGGATAGTTTTAATCTTAGTTACCATTAAATCAATCGCAACCTCATTATCCCCGCCTTCAGGAATAATAATATCAGCATAACGTTTCGTCGGCTCAATAAATAAATTGTGCATTGGACGCACTGCCGATAAATATTGCTCGATTACAGAATCTGTTGTACGTCCACGCTCTTTTATATCACGCATTATACGACGAATAATACGTAAATCTGAGTCCGTATCTACAAATAATTTAATGTCCATTAAATCACGTAAATCTGCATCTTCTAACACTAAAATACCTTCTAGTATAATAACATCTACAGGCTCTACATGAATAACTTCTTTTGCTCTTGTATGCTGCACATAATCATACACAGGCTTTTCGATTGGTTGACGGACCAATAATTTTTTTAGGTGCTCAATTAACAAATCATTATCAAACGCTAACGGATGGTCATAGTTTGTACCTAAACGCTCCTCAAACGTTAAATGACTTTGATCTTTATAATAAAAATCTTGTTCAATTACAACTACTGAATGATCGCGGAAAACATCATAAATAGCATGAGTCACACTCGTTTTTCCCGAGCATGAGCCACCAGCGATTCCGATGACGACTGGACGCTTCGTTGCCATTAATTATTCTCCTTTCGCATCATATTATGTGATTTTAATGGTGTGTCGCATTTAAATTTAACAATTTGTAGTGGATGACGAGCAGCATCTAAGCTATTGCCATCTTCATCCCAAATTTCACCCATAGTAAAACGGAAATTTTCGATTTCTGGTCCAAAGAACTCTACCTCATCGCCAGGTTTAAAATAGTTACGTTGTTGCATGGTTACCATTTTCGTTTCTGGGTCATGTTCTAAAATTAAACCAGCAAACTCATAAGTCGTTTTACGACCATGTACACCAAACATTTGCTCCTCGTGACCAGGGGCATCGTGGAAGAATGCTTCAGCAGTATCACGGTTAGCACATTTGTCTAGTTCCTCAAGCCATTCACGTTTAATTTCAAAATTGTCAGGGTCCGCACAATAAGCGTCAATCACTTTGCGGTACACTGAAACAACTGTAGCAACATAGTGAATTGATTTCATGCGACCTTCTACTTTTAATGAATCAATACCAAGCTCAATCATATGTGGAATTGCTTCAATCAGCTTTAAGTCTTTCGGACTCATCGCGAAAGACGCGTGATGATCATCGAAAAGTGCCTTTTCTTCGCCATCCTCTAGCTCATATAAATCATAGTCCCAGCGACAAGATTGACAACAGCCACCACGGTTAGAGTCACGAGCAGTCATATGATTTGAAAGTACACAGCGACCAGAATAGGCGATACACATCGCTCCATGAACGAATGCCTCAATTTCAATATCGACTTTTTCCTTCATCAGCTTCATTTCTTCGCCGCCTACTTCACGTGCTAATACTACACGATGTAAGCCTTCTTCTTTCCAATACTGGACTGCCTTCCAGTTTGATAAAGATTGCTGTGTAGAAAGGTGAATTTCAAGCTTTGGTGCAGCTGTACGGCATGTTTCAATAATAAGTGGATCCGCTACAATAATGCCTGTAACACCTGCAGATTCAATATCTTTTAAATACTGCTCTAAGCCGTCCATATTTTCATTGTGGGCGAAAATATTTGTCGTAACATAGATTTTCGCACCATACTTATTGGCGAATTCAACACCTTCGCGCATTTCTTCAATTGAGAAGTTATCTGCGTTTGAACGTAGACCGAACTCTCGTCCACCGATAAATACAGCGTCCGCTCCATAATGTACTGCTACTTTTAATTTTTCTAAACTACCTGCAGGGGCAAGTAGCTCTGGTTTTTTTGTAATGACACGTTTACCGTCTACAATCTCACGAATTTTGTCATTTTGTTCTAATACTAATGCCATGTTCTTGCCACCTCCTAGTAAACTGTTTCCTTGAAGATAAAGCCAGTATCAAGAGGTCTGATGGCAGGCTGAATTTCTTCAATTTTAGCTAATAAATCATCTTTAATATCTTCATACGCATCTTCTGATTCGTCAAAATATGCGTCAATTGCTTGACGATAAGCTTCTGTTACTGTGACTACATATTCAGGTGTTTGAAGAACACCTTCAATTTTCAATGCATCCATGCCACCTTCGAATAATTCGCCAAGCTCATCAATAATGCACATATCGTTTGGACTGAAAATATGCGTACCGTTAGCGTCTTCATAAATTGGATATTTATTATTACGTTCATCATCATGAAGGAACATATTGCGATTTTCCTTACGATTTTCAATTTCCATTACTTTATCTTGATATAAGAAATAATGGCCTAGTAATGGGCGTTTTGATTGGAACATACATGTCATTCCATGTACTTGAACCTCAATCTCTACATCTACTTTTTCTTTAATTTCTAGTACTTCATCTAAAGAAAGTTCACGTGAAAGTACTGCGCGAGTTGCTCCGCGTTTCCCCCAATAATTTGCCGTAAACCAGTTCGTTGCTGTCGTTTCTGGATTCCAGTGTAGCGGTATTGTAACACCTTGCTCACGACAGATGATTAATACTGCTGGATCACCATAAATTAAACGATCAACACCAATACGTTGCATTTCTTTTACATATTCGGCAAGTGCATCCAATTTTTCATTATGGAATAGCGCATTTACCGCAACATAAACCTTTTTACCCGCTGCATGAATCAACTTTGTAGCTTCTTCTACTTCACTAACAGAAAATTCCCCTGCTAGACGAAGGCCAAATTGTTGTTCACCAATGACAAAAGCATCTGCTCCAGCCTGTAAAAGTGCTTTTACATGGTCCACTGATTGCGGTGTAACAAGCAATTCAGGTTTTTTCATAATAGTCACCTCTTCAAACATAGTAATAAACCATCACCGACTGGTAAAAATGCACTAGTATAATCAGGGTGCTGCATAATCCATTCGGTGAAGTTTTTTAAATTGCGAATCATTGTACGCTTGCGACGCGGTACATCTTTTAAATCCAAATCTGATAAGCCATGCATATACATATTATCGATATATAGAACTCCGCCAGATTTTACTAGTGGCGCATACTTTTCAAAAAAGCGTTGATATTGTCCCTTTGCAGCATCGATGAAAACTGCATCGAAGGTCGTATGAACTGCTTCATCGTTCACCTCTAAGGCGTCACCTTCAATGACCGTAATACGATCTGAAACTGTAGAACGTTCAATATAAGCCTTCGCTCTCCCAACACGCTCTGTATCACGCTCAATTGTAACGATATGCACATTTGGTAAAGCCTCTGCCATTCTTATAGCAGAATAACCAATTGCTGAACCAATCTCTAAAATTTTCGACGGATTTTGAATACGTAGCAGTTGATTTAGTGCATCAATACCTGCAAGCTGCATAATCGGTACATGATTCTCCTCCGCAAATGCTTCCATTTCTAAAAGCAATTCATTACGTGGCTGAATAAATGATTGAATATATGCATCTGATAATTCCATTTTTAAGTTCACCCTCATATCAATTATGCCTCGGCATAATTGCGTCCGGAATCGGCTTTGTACTTAGGCCTGCACCAGGGCCGACACGATGTCGGTCATTATCCTATAAGCACTACTTTCCGATTCTGTGACATCCGCCAGAGGCGCAACGAGCAATCCTCGTTGTCTGTACTTCATCATTTAGCAACAAAAAGAAAAAGACCAAACGTGATGTCTTGGTACTTCGTCATACAAAAATGAGCAATTGTTTTTATAAGCTTTAAACAATTGCCACCACGTATATTATTCCACATTAACGGACTGATTGAATTATTCCCATGCGGATCGATTAAAAATCACAATTTATAATAGCACGAAAATAGAAGGAAAGCTATTTTTCTTTCCTTCTATCCTCTTTATTGCTATTTATTTTTTAATAATATCAATTATGCCTCGGCATAATTACGTTTTCAGCAGATGTATGGACACCCGCTGAAAAGTAACTTAAAACCGCATGCATCTCACCTGGGAGTCTTCTAAAAACATTGACTGAAAGAAGTTAACAAAAATTACTCTGCCTTGCGCAAATATTGTTGTTCTTTCTGTAAATGTTCTTCATATGTTTTCGAGAAATGATTGACACCCTCTTTATCCGCTAAGAAGAAGAGATATTCTGTTTTACTTGGATTAAGCACTGCTTCAATTGAAGTTTTTCCAGCACCCGCAATAGGACCTGGTGTTAAGCCTTTATTTTTGTAGGTATTATAGGCATTATCTACTTCTAAATCTTTATAAAGTACACGATCTTTATGAGATCCTAGTGCATATAAAACAGTTGGATCTGTTTGAAGCGGCATCCCTTGATCGATACGGTTATAGAATACGCTCGCAATTGTTTCTCGATCTGTTTGAGCAGTAGCTTCTCTTTCCAATAATGAAGCAAATGTTAATAATTGATGTACTGACATTTGCTTTTCAGTTAGAACATCGCTGTAATTTTTCACAACCTTGTCCATTGCCCCTACCATTTCATCTACAATCGATTCCAATGTTGGTTTTTCTTCAAAATAAGAATACGTTGCAGGGAATAAATAGCCCTCTAAATCATAACGAATATTATCGGCTAAAACCGCATCCGTCACAAGCTCAGGATATTTAGCCTTCATTTGTTGAACAAATGTATCGCTTGTTACTAAGTCCATAAATTCCTTTTGAGTGTACGACGTTTTCTTTTCCACAATATTACCGATTTGTTCAAGTGTTAAGCCTTCAGGAATGGTCATTGTAAAGACTGGTGTACGGTAGACCTTTCCGGTTTTTAAACTTTCGATTAGTTCATCTAATGTCATTGACTGTGTTAAATCATATTTTCCTGCTTGGAACTGGGATTCATTTTTAAATTTGGCATAGTATTTAAAAACACGAGCATCTTTAATTAACCCTTTTTCCTTTAGTAGAGTCGAAATAGAGCTTAAACCTGAGCCAATTGGTACTTCAACCGCTATTGTTTTAGTCGCATCTGGATCTACTGGTTTTAATGCACTCTTCACATAACTATAGCCAATTAAACCGACTACCCCTATTATTAGGATCAAAGCAATTGCAACAATAGCAACGATTTTTCTCACAATTTTTACCTCGGATTTTCTTTCTTGCATTTTTGATAACATTTCTTGTTTTTTTGAACCGTTATTCACGGGTTTCCCCCCTATCACTCCATTATCATACTAGAAATCAACTTTCACGACAAACAGAAATAGAAAATTCAGTAGAAATAGCACACATAAAAAAATAGCTTATGACAATAGGATGAATATAATAATCAAAGTTGATTTCCAAGAATTCGTCAACAAACTGAAACAAAAACAGTTTTAAGTCATTAATAACATACTAGAGAAAACCAGATAGATAATAATGGAGTCGTTTTGATTATTGGAATGGAAAGCCCCTTCATGAAGAAAAACAAAAATCTGCCAACTATATTGTTAGCAGATTCAATACTATTTTCCCCAAGATAACGGTTGGAAAACTTCAAGATGAAATGATACCTATAATTGAAAAGCGCCTTGTTTGACATCGACTAGTAAACTCTTCGCAAGCTGTAAAACAACTACATCATCTTCACCTGTAATGATATAGCCTCTAGGCACTTTTTTGGCAATTGTTCCAGGTAAACTACCACGGAAAATATTCCCCTTTCCTCGCTCGCCGCCGTATTTTTTCGGCACGGTTAATTTAAAATAACCCGCATCCTCCAAGATTTTAAAGTGCTCAAACGGAAATTCTCCACTCTCGTCATATTTACTAGCTGTCTTGTCAAATTGTTGTGCCAATTCATAAGCATATTGAACTAGCTTTTTCTCACGATCGTTACGAATATAAACATCACTCATTAATGAGTCACCTTGCTTTTCGTAAATCTATTGTGTGGTTTTTTCAGCCCTAAATGTTCCCTTAGTGTTGAACCTGTATACTCTTTACGATAAATACCACGCTCTTGTAAAATTGGCACAACTTTGTTCACAAAGTCTTCTAAATCACGTGGCAATAATGGAAACTGTAACATAAAGCCATCTGCCGCTGCCTCTGTAATCCACCGCTCCATCTCATCAGCAATTTGTGTGGGTGTTCCAACAAAGGCATCGCGCTTCGCAGGACCAAATAGGCGCGCATATAATTCGCCAACCTTTAAATTTTCTTTTTTGATAATCTCTAAATGCTCATAGAAATGACTTTGAATACTGTTGACCTTAGGAAAATCCACTTCAATTGCAGGTGTATCTAACGAGTATTTAGAAAAATCCACATTCCCCATATAACCCGAAACAAATTTTAAGCTCTCATATGGGTCAATCAACGCCTGTAATTCATTATACTTACGGATGGCCTCTTCCTCAGTATCCCCCACAATTGGCGATATCCCCTGTAACACAAGGAGCTCCTCCTCGGTGCGACCAAATGGAGCAAGCTGTGCCTTTAAATGTAGATAATACTCCTTGGACTTTTCAATATTATCCCAATGAACAAAAACGACCTCCGCTGTTCGTGCTGCTAATTTTTGCCCAGGTTTTGAAGCACCCGCCTGAACAATAACAGGCTGCCCCTGAACGGAACGTGCAATATTCAACGGACCTTTCACTGATAAATATTTGCCTTTAAAAGCGGTCTCATGTACTTTATTACGGTCATAAAAAATATTATGATCACGGTCGTAGACAAAAGCATCGTCCTCCCATGAATCCCATAACGACTGAACTATATCGATAAATTCCTCCGCTCGTTCGTAACGATGATCGTGCTCCGAATGCTTGTCACGGCTAAAGTTTAAAGCCGTCTCTCCTGTGGCATCTGCTGTTGTCACTAAATTCCATCCGACTCTACCATCACTAATATGGTCTACAGACATTAGTTGCCTTGCAAGCACATATGGCTCACTATATGTGGTTGATGCAGTTGCACCAAGTCCAATTTTCGTTGTCGCAACTGCCAAAGCTGTAATCTGTATAAGAGGATCAAAGCGATTTAAAATATGTGGATGTGATTCATGATTGATCGCTAAACTATCCGCAACAAAAGCAATATCAAACTTACCCTTTTCAGCAATTTGCGCCACCTTTTGTAAAGCTTTAATATCGATGCTTGCATTAACTTTTGCTGAAGGATGTTTCCAAGCTGCAACATGCATACCTGCCCCAATTAAATATAACGCAAGCTTTAACTCCTTTTTCTTAGTCATTTTCTCGTCATCTCCCTTAAAAATGAATCCATTTCACTATCCACATATAAACAAAGGCATTAGGCTAATATAGTGTTGGTCAATGAAGATAAAACTTTTTCCAAGTAGCTAATTCATCTAAAGGCATTTTTACAGGAATATAATTGCCATTAGAAACATCTTTAATGAAATTAGCAGTTTCTTCACGCTGATAGATGGCAACAATTTTTTTCAATGTCTCGTTGTCCTTATCTTCAGGCCTTGCTACGATGACATTAATAAATGGCTTCGCCGTTTCATTTTCATGAATAATAGCATCTTTCAATAGTAGGTCTGCTTCGACAGCGACCCCATTATTAATGACCGCAAAATCAGCATCCTCCATAACCCTCGGTGTCGTCGCACTATCTACTGGTAAAATGTTCAATTTTTTTGGATTATCTTTAATCCGATCCTCTCCACCGTTGCCATCAAAATTATCCGTAACCGTCAGTAATCCATTTTCCTGTAACAGCAGTAAAGCTCTCCCCCAGTTAGAAGGATCGTTTGGTACAGCAATTTTGGCGGCCTCTTTCATATCATCCAAGGATTTATATTTGTTTGAATATAAACCTATCGGAGCCATAATCGTTGTGCCAATCGCCTGTAAATCTGTTTTGTTATTCGTATTAAATAAATTTAAGTAGGCTACATGTTGAAACGCATTGATATCAACTTCCCCCTCCGCCAATGCTTGGTTCGGGTCATATTGTGCTGAGAATGTCACTAAATCAAGATTTATATCTTCCTTAGCAGCCTGTTTTTTTATATACTCCCATGTTTTCAATTCCGAGCTACGAATACCAACCTTTACAGTATCTTTTTCATCTGCTTTTGCACAAGCAACTAGTAGGAACAGTAATGCTATTAAGCCGAAAAAATAATTTAGTTTCCTCATATTAAAATTCTCCTTTATGACACTCTGCGTAATTTTCGTTCAAGACTATTTCCTATACTTTGAATAATTTGTACAAGTACTACTAAAATCACCACTGTTACTAAAATTGTGACATTGTCAAAGCGTTGATAGCCGTAAGTAATGGCTACATCACCAAGGCCACCTCCTCCAACAGCCCCTGCCATTGCAGTCGCCCCAATAAGCCCAATTGTCGCAGTCGTGACACTTAATATTAAAGAGGGGAAAGCTTCAGGTAACAAAAACTTTTGAATAATTTGAAGTGGGGAGGCACCCATTGCCTTCGCTGCTTCAATAATGCCTTCATCCACTTCCAATAATGAATTTTCTATTAACCTAGATATATACGGACCTATATGCAAGACGAGCGGCACAATGGCAGCAGTCGTACCTATCGCCGTTCCAACGAGCAAGCGTGTAAATGGAATGATAGCAACAAGCAAAATAATGAACGGAATGGAGCGTAGGGTATTGACGATGGGATTGATGATTGAGAAAATCATTTTATTTTCAAGAATATGCCCTTTTCTCGTCACAACTAAAGTAATCCCTAAAATAAAGCCTAAAATGGCACCAAAAAATAACGAAATACTAACCATGTACAGCGTGTCTAATACTGCGTCGATAATGATTTGTGAGCTCACCTTCATGTGCAATAACCTCCTCTATTTGAATATCTTTCGTTCGAATAAATTGATGCGCCTTTTCTATTTCTTTATCTACGCCAACTAGCTCAACGATTAAATTACCAAAGGGAATCCCTTGTAGCTCTGTAATATTGCCAAACAGTACATTTACATCAACATCAAACTTTTTTGCTACTTGAGAGACAACCGGCTGCCCAACGTCTACACCTATAAATTTCAGGTTATAAATTTTTTTAGACTGATCTATCGTTTTAAGTTGCTCGTAAACAGATTGTGGAATTTCATCTCGAACTACCGATTGTACAAAGTTTTTAGTCGTCTCCTTTTGCGGTGCAGAAAAAATTTCAAGTACATTGCCCGTTTCAATTACTCTTCCGTTTTCCATAACAGCCACACGATTGCAAATATCCCTTATGACTTCCATTTCATGTGTAATCATTAAAATGGTAATACCATACTCGATATTGACTCGCTTTAGTAGCTCCAAAATAGATTTAGTCGTTTGCGGGTCAAGAGCAGAGGTCGCTTCATCACACAATAGAATTGTTGGCTTTGTGACAAGTGCACGAGCAATGCCCACTCTCTGCTTTTGTCCACCTGACAGCTCATCGATATAGCGCTCGGCTTTGTCCTGTAAACCGACAAACGACAAAACCTCCCTTACTTGACCTTCAATGTTTGATTTTTTAACGCCGCTTAATACTAAAGGCATCGCAACATTTTCGAAGACAGTTTTTGAACGGAGAAGATTGAAGTGTTGAAAAATCATACCAATGTTTTTCTTTTCCTCGCGGAGCTGCTTTTTACTTAATGTTGTCAGCTCTTTGCCATTCACAAGAACGCGACCAGACGTTGGTTCCTCCAGTAAGTTCACTGTCCGTATTAATGTACTTTTGCCAGCACCGCTAAAGCCGATAACACCAAAAACATCACCTTTTTGAATCGTTAAATTAATGTGATTTAATGCCGTTACAACGGTTGTTCCTACCTTAAATTCCTTTGTCGTTTCGATAAATTCAATCATTTCACGTCTACCTCCTTAGTTTTGACGCCCTCGATTTTAAGCTAAAATGCTGGAACGACAGCCCCCTTATACCGATCTTCAAAAAAGGTGCGCGCCTTTTCGCTTGTCAGCCATTTAACGACTGTTTGAATTGCTGGATCATTTTGCTTTTCTTTTGTAGTCGCAATAATATTGACATATGGCGATTCTGAACCTTCAATAATAAGAGCATCCTCCTTAGGGTTATAGCCCCCTTCTAAGGCGTAGTTCGTATTAATTGCCGCTGCGTCTACATCATCTAGTGAACGAGTTAATAACTGAGAATCAACACCGATAAATTCAATATTATTTTCGTTTTTTGTAATATCCTCAACTGTATAGTTATTTTCCTTTGCTTTATTTAATTCAATTAGTCCATTATTCTGAAATAGTAGTAAGGCCCGCGAAAAATTGACGACATCATTCGGGACCGAAATCTTTGCATTTTGCGGTAAATCATTTATATTTTTAATTTTTTTAGAGTACACACCAAAAGGTTCAATATGAATTCCTTTTACACTCACTAAATCTAAATGGCTTTCTTTATTCGTTTGTTCTAAAAACGGAATGTGTTGAAAGTAATTAAAATCTAGTTCACCATCTGCCGTTTGCTGATTTGTTTGAACAGCATCTTTTAAAATTATAATGTCTAATTTCACGCCATCTTTTTCAAGATCCTTTGCTAAGTACTCTAGTACTTCCGCATGTGGCACATTGGCTGCCCCCACCTTTAATGTTACTGTTTCATCTTTACTCGCTTCTCCTTTGTTTGTGCAGCCTACCAACAAACCTATCACTAATACACCGACTAGTAGTCCCCATATTGTCCTCATTCTCTATTCCCTCCTTTATAAATCAACTTACTTGGTTTAATGTAAAACAAATCTTATCTGTTTACTTTTGATTGGTCAATAATCGATATCTCGTTTTATCTGTAAATATTTAAAAATTCAGATAAAAAAATTTCAAGAATTCTCATTTATTCTCGAAAAACAATCAAATTCACTCAAAAATACATGAATTTCATTTGCGTATAGAATATTTTTACATACGAGATAGAAATTTTCTATTAAATTCCGCAAGCACCCCTTCATATTAATCATTCTCAATAAAAAAACTCTGAGTAGCAAGTTACCACTCAGAGTTCTAATTACAATTCATTTAATACATCTTCAACAAATGCCCATTCTTCATCTGTTTCAATCGGTAATAAATCTTCAATCGTTCCGTCATTTCCAGATACGTATTGAGAAGCAAAAATATCTCGGTCCTCGATTGGCTCGTCCGTTGCCAGCACATAAAGAACATAGGATTTGCCAAATTGTTCTGATGAAAATGTATGAATAACCTCACATACCTGATCTGCCCCAGCCTCATCTGTTATTGTAAATAGCTGCGGTTCTTCTTCAAATTCGTCTAGAAGTGTCAGGACTACCTCATTAATCATTTCCCATTCTGCCTCTGTTTCAACAGGCTGCAGATTAGTCATTTCTCCATTATTATCATCATAATCAAATGTCATAGCAGAAATGTCTCCAGGAATTTCATTACCCTCTTCGTCGATTAACGAAAACAATACATATGATTTCTCTTCTGCATCGAAGGTGAAAACAACACGACACTTTTGCCCCTTGCCATTCTCTCCAATGATCAGAAATTCTTGCGTTTCCTCGTTCATTTAATCTCCTCCTTTTAACTATGGTTCAAACTTTGATAAAAATCTTTATATATTCACTATAGGCGCATTACAACCTCATAGTTTCATTCTTCCTAAAGTAAAAAAGGAACAAGGAGTGCTTGTTGCCATCCTTGTTCCACACTTTTAAAGATTACGATGATTATTCCTCGTTTTCATCCTCTAAAGCGTTTAATACGTCTTCTACCATATCCCACTCTGCTTCAGTTTCGATTGGTGTTAATTCACCATCTTCACCATTTTCAGATGGAACGAATGAAGATACGAAGATTTCTACAGAGCCATCTTCATCTTCTTCTGCGCCTACCATTGAGTAAAATACGTATGATTTGCCAAATTCAGCTGATTCGTGTACGTGAATTACTTCACAAAGCTGTTCATTTCCGTTCTCGTCAATCACTGTAATGTGTTGTACATGTAATTCTTCTTCATGGTTATGCTCTTGTGCCATGTGGTTGTCACCTCATCAATTAATTTTTGCTATCCAAGTAGCCTTGTAAAATCATCACAGCAGCCATCTTATCAATGACTTGCTTACGCTTTTTGCGACTCACGTCAGCTTCGATTAGCATACGCTCAGCAGCCATCGTAGTTAAACGCTCATCCCAAAGCTTAACCGGTAGTGAAAATGTTTCTTCTAAAAGCTTTTTATAGTTTTCAGAAGCCTCACCACGCGGTCCAACCGTATTATTCATGTTTTTCGGGTATCCTACAACAAATTCTGTTATAGCGTACTCCTTCACTAGCTCGGCTATTCGCTCAATGCCAAACTCGCCGTTAGCTTCATCAATTTTTACGGTTTCAATACCTTGAGCCGTCCACCCTAAAGCATCACTAGCAGCAACGCCAACGGTTTTTGACCCAACGTCCAATCCCATAATTCTCATTTCTAGTCCTCGTTATTCTTTTTAATATAAAACTTAACAAGCTCTTCTAGAATTTCGTCACGCTCAAGCTTGCGAATTAAATTACGAGCATCCTGATGGCGAGGAATATACGCCGGATCACCAGAAAGTAAATAACCGACAATCTGATTGATAGGGTTATATCCCTTTTCCTCTAATGAAGAATGTACTTTCAACATTACCTGCTTGACTTCCTGTTCCATTGATTCTTCTGGAAAATTAAATTTCATAGTTTGATCAAATGAACTCATGACCAGCACCTCGCTTTCAGAAATAAGGAGATGTGCAACAAAAGCCATCTCCAATTTCTCTTTATTATAACATGTTTTGGCGTATTATCAATTATGCCTCGGCATAATTGCGTCCGGAATCGGCTTTGTGTTTAGGCCTGCTGAGGGCCGACACGATGTCGGTCATTTCGGTAATGCCACAGGACGTGGCGTTTTTACCGATGCAGGTCAGTTAGCCGTTATCGCATGAATGCGATGATTTTAGGCTAACATCCTATGCGAACTCCTTTGCCGATTCCGTGACATCCGCCGGAGGCTTTAACTTCTTTTCGCTGAAAGAAGTTAAATGGATTTAACATAATCATACACAGAAAGTAGTGCTTCATCAAGTTTTGATGCTTCTTTTGCACCTGCCATCGCCATATCTGGACGACCGCCACCTTTACCACCACATGCTTCTGCTACCATTTTTACGATATTTCCTGCGTGGTAATTGCCACCAACTAAATCTTTTGTTACTCCAGCACATAGCATAACCTTTTCGCCATCGACAGCACCAAGAACGATAACAGCTTTAGGCATTTTAGCTTTCAAGTCATCCATCATTTGACGCAGTTGATTGTTGTCCTTCGCCTCAACTTTAGTAGATAGAACAGTTACATCCCCAAAAGTTTGCGCTGCGTCCACAATAGCGCCCGCTTGTGCATTCGCGATTTTTTGTGATAATGCCTCATTTTCACGTTGTAAATCTTTGTAATCAGCTTGCAATGCTTGTACTTTTGTCACAAGATCTTTTGGATTTGCTTTTAATAATGCTGCCGCTTCGTTTAATAAAGCTTCTTCCTCTTTTACTGCTTCATATGCAACTTTACCTGTCACAGCCTCGATACGACGAGTACCTGCACCGATACCACCTTCTGAAACAATTTTGAAGAAGCCAATTTCAGAAGAGCGTTTTACGTGAATACCACCGCAAAGCTCAATAGAGTAATCTCCAATTGAAACAACGCGAACGACATCGCCATATTTCTCACCGAATAGCGCCATTGCACCCATAGCTTTCGCTTCTTCGATACCTTTTTCTTCAATAACGACCTCTATATCATCCCACACTTTTTCATTTACAATACGTTCAATTTGTTGTAATTCCTCTTTTGTCACTTGTCCAAAGTGAGAGAAGTCAAAGCGTAAACGATCAGGTCCTACATATGATCCAGCTTGGCTAACATGGTCACCTAATACGTCTTTTAATGCACGTTGCATAATATGTGTTGCTGTATGGTTTTTAATAATTAAATTACGTTCATCACGGTTAACTACTGCTTTCACAGCATCTTCAACATGCATTTCCCCAGATTCTACAAGTACAGTATGAAGCGGCTGACCATTTGGAGCTTTTTGTACATCTTTTACAATAGCAGTAAAGCTATCATTAGAAATAACACCGCTATCCGCAATTTGACCACCCATTTCAGCATAGAATGGTGTTTTAGCTAAAATAACTAATGCTTCTTGCCCTTCAGATGCTACTTTTGATACTTGGCCGTTGACAATGATCGCTGCAACTTCTGTGTCTGTCGCTAATGTATCATAGCCTACAAATTCACTTGCAACCGTCAAGTTTGCTAACACTTCGTTTTGTACTTGCATAGAATCTACATCTTGACGAGCCGCACGTGCACGTTCACGTTGTTCCTCCATTGCTACTTCAAAGCCTTCATGATCTACCTTCATACCTACTTCTTCCGCATACTCTTCTGTTAATTCGATTGGGAAACCGTAAGTATCATATAAACGGAATGCATCTGCACCTGGAATATAGTCATGGCCTGCTGCTTTTTGAGCTGCTACAACTTCGTTAAAGATAGCAAGACCACCGTCTAATGTTTCATGGAAGCGAATTTCTTCATTTTTAATAACACGTTGGATAAATTCGCATTTTTCCGTTACCTCTGGGTAGAAATCATTCATAATTTCACCAACAGTTGGTACTAATTCAAACATAAATGGCTTTTCAATGCCGATTTGTTTTGCATAGCGCACTGCACGACGAAGTAAACGACGTAATACATATCCACGACCTTCATTTGAAGGAAGAGCACCATCACCAATGGCAAACGCCACTGTACGGATATGGTCCGCGATAACTTTAAATGGTGTATTAATATCTTCTTCTGAACCGAAGATTTCACTTAGCGCTACTTCACCTGGACGTTTGTATGGGCGATTTGCTAACTGCTCGATTTTTTCAATAATAGGCATGAATAAATCAGTATCAAAGTTCGTTGGAACATTTTGAACAACTGATACGATACGCTCTAGACCCATACCTGTATCAATATTTTGCTTTGGAAGTGGCGTATATGTGCCATCAGGATTATGGTTGAATTGAGAGAACACTAAGTTCCAAATTTCAAGATAGCGTTCATTTTCACCACCTGGATACATTTCTGGATCATTTTCATCTGAACCGTATTCTTCCCCACGGTCATAAAAAATTTCTGAGTTAGGACCAGATGGACCTTCACCGATATCCCAGAAGTTCCCCTCAAGTCGGATTAAACGCTCTTCAGGAATACCAATTTCGTTATGCCAAACGTCATACGCTTCTTGGTCTTCAGGATGAATAGTAATAGATAAAAGCTCTGGATCAAAGCCCATCCATTTTTTATCCGTTAAGAATTCCCAAGCGAAATGAATAGCTTCTTTTTTGAAGTAATCTCCAATCGAGAAGTTACCTAGCATTTCAAAAAACGTATGGTGTCGAGCCGTTTTACCTACGTTTTCAATATCATTTGTACGAATTGATTTTTGGGCATTTGTAATACGTGGATTGTCAGGAATGATACGACCATCGAAATATGGTTTAAGTGTTGCAACACCTGAGTTAATCCAAAGTAATGATGGGTCATTGATTGGCACAAGTGGTGCTGATGGCTCATGATGATGACCTTTTTCTTTAAAGAATTCTAAATACATGCGGCGAATTTCTACTGCTTTCATATGAAAAGTTCCTCCCAATATGTTTTGTAAAATACGAAATGAGTCCGCAAATCAATTTTGCTTCGGCGTAAGCTTTCGCGCAGATAGACATAAAAAAGCCCCCATCCCAAAAAAGGGACGAGGACTTGTGTTTGTCTCGCGGTACCACCCTAGTTGTAAGTAAAAATATACTTACCTCTTTAGCACTTGTAACGTAAGTGAACGGCAGTGATTAACTGCACTCTGGAGTAGCTTTCGGCATTTGCTATTGTGAGGATTTTTTCAGCCTAGAAATCCCTTTCTTTTACACGTACAAATACGTACTTATTCCATCATCGTTTTTTACTATTTTCTAACGAGAATTATAAAAAAAATATTTCCTTCTGTCAATTCGCACTATAATTGCTAATCATAACTAAGCTCATTAAAAATGAGTATATTCTATCCCACTATGCTACCGAGAGAAATAATTTTTTTTGTAAAAAACGAAGGTAGACAATCCTGTTAACAAGATCATAACGACAATCACTACCCAAAAAATATTTGGTGTATCTTGATATGGTATAGGCACATTCATTCCATAAATGCTGGCAATTAACATCGGCACCGATAATATGATTGTAAATGAAGCGAGTAATTTAAGAACTTGGCTTACGTTGTTTTGAATTACGTTACCATATGCATCCATAATATTATTTAAATTAGTTTGATTAATTTCCGTCACTTCATATGCTTGATCAATTTCAATAAGGACGTCGTCTAAAATACTTGCATCGTCTTCGTCTAATTTGATAGAGCTACCATGTAATATTTTTTGCATCGTAAATTTCATTTGTTTGAGAGAAGTTACCATATATATAAGACTTTCGTTTAAGTGAAGGAGTGTGTACATCTCACTATTACGATATGACTTGGCAAGTTCCTTTTCTGCTAAAGTGATCTCCCGTTCAATTGTAGCTAAAAAACGAATATATGCTCGAGCCGTTATACTTAATATATTTAAAGTGTTGCGCGTTTTCATATGTGTCTCACAAAGAGTTAATTCACCATTAAACAAATCCTTCATAAAAGGTAACTCTTCTCTACAAATCGTTATCATATGATTTTTTGTGTGTATGATACCCATTGGAATTGTCCGATACTTCACATCTTGATCAGAACTCTCGACATCTAATTGGTCGTATGGGACATGAATAACCATCAAGACCGCTCCGTTGCGCTCTTCAATTCGTGGGCGTTCTTCTATATCAAGTGAATCCGTTAAAAAATTATTTGGAACACCAAGAGCTGCCTCTACATGTTCAATTTCACTTGTTGTTGGTGCTTCAAGATGAAGCCAGCTGTTATAACCAATTTTTGATGTCTGTTCAAACTTACCTTCTGAGGTACTTTTGTTAATTAAAAGCATTTTATAACACAACCTTTCTTACGTACTATCTGAATATATTAGAAACGCAAAAATTTTGATTTGTAAAATACGTAGAAGAGACTCCCACTGATTCCTACCATTAGTCCAATAACTACTAAGAACATGAATGGCTGATCTTCATAGGGCAATGGGACGTTCATCGAGAAAACACTTCCAATTATAGTCGGAATCATTAGTACAAGCGTAAGAGTAGTCAGTATTTTCAAAACACTATTCAGATTATTATGAGTGATTGCTGCGTACGCATCCATAAGACCACTTAAACTAAGACTTCGCATTTCTGTTACTTCCGCTGCTTGTTCAATATCTACGAGCGCATTATGCAACATTTGTTGATCTTCTACGTATAGCTTTATATCCTGCCCTTTGGAAAGGTGTAAAAAGACATTGCGCATAGCTCGTAAAGATGTTGAAAAATATACTAAACTTTTATTAATATGAATCAGACCAAAAAGCTCACGATTGTTATGTGATTCTTTTAATTCTCGCTGTAATCGTCCAACCTGCGCTTTTATACGCTTGAGAAAATCGAGATACGATTGAGCAATCGCTTCAAATAGAAGTAATGTTATTCGAGTCTTCATATGCGTTTGAAATGTTCCATACTTTCCTGAAAATATGTCTCTACATAATGGATTGTCTTCTTTTGTGACAATTATTAAATGGTCCTTTACATGAATAATCCCGATTGGTATCGTACGATAAGGAATTTCCTCGTACAAACGTTCCTCATTCATCACAACAGGAGAATTAAGAATGATGACCATTGACGAATCTTCTTTTTCAATCCGAGGTCGCTCATTGATGTCTAAGGAATCACGAATAAAATCTTTCGGAACATTAAGTTTATTTGAAATTTGAGAAATTTCAGCATCTGTCGGATCCACAAGATAGAGCAACGTGTTGTGAACAATATCAGATACCTGTTGTAATTGACCTATTGAATTACTTTGATATATCGTAAGCATCTTTTTTCCTCACTTTCTCTTCTAAAATAGCCGTTTTTTATAAAATACCCAACCTGTCAACAAGCTAATGACTGCAGAGATTGACATTAGTACTGCTAATGCATATGCACCATCTTGCTTCGGTAATGGGAAATTCATCCCATAAATTGTTGCGACCATCGTCGGAAACGTCAAGATAATCGTAAATGCAGTTAAAACTTTCACTACAACACTGAGGTTAATTTCAATCGCAGCAGAATATGCATCCATCATATTACCTAAATTTTCGTTGTAAATTTTTGATGTATCAAGAGCTTGCTGCATCTCATTAAGAGTGTCTTGCATCCGTTTTTCATCTTCTTCATTCATTTCTAGTACTCTTGACAATTTCCTCATCATTACAAGATTTACTGTTAACGCCTTTATGAAATAAACAAGGCTCTTATTTATATTGAGTAAAGTATACACTTCACTGTTCTTGATCGATTTTTGTATTAATTTTTCAGATACAATAACTTTTTGATTAATATCGTCAAGGCTTCGTAAACAATAACGGGCCGAAATAAGCAACAATTGTAAAATAAAAGATACGTTTATATTGTTATTAAAATTCTTATCGAGAATTTTGCTAAATTCCTGTAAAATCGGATGATTAACGCGACAAATTATTACAATTACTTCACTTGTTTGAATAATACCGATTGGAATTGTCCTATATGGTATAGTTTCACCATTTGGCATTTTTAAGGGTACATTGACAATCAGTAATAAATCATTTCCGCTTTTTTCTATTCGTGATCGTTCATCAATATCAAGGGAGTCACTAATAAAGTCAGTTGGTACTCCAAGTCGATTAGCAACATACTGTATATCCTCTTCGGATGGTTCAGTGAGATATACACAGCTACCCTGAACGATCTTAGGCTGTTCTTCCAGTAGCCCTTCTTTGCTTCTTTTATAGATTTTAAGCATTGAATCGCCCTCCTAATCTGCTGAATTAAAACAGATTTAAGTTTTTTACTCCTACTATCTTCATCGGTCGGACTCGGACTCTCCATTTTGACCCCCTCCTTTCTAAAAATGAACTCTTTTACCCCTGCTAAAAGGATTTAATCGATATGGCATTATGCAATAAGGATCTTTTTGGAAATTAAAAAACCCTCTAGGAGTCCTAGAGGGTTTAAAAAGTGCACAAAAATAAGCAGCACAAAAAAGCACTTTCGATTCCCCCTAGTCGAGTTTTAGCACTATACACCGTAAAGAGATGAATTTATCTCTTAGCCACCTTATGAAAAGCCTTAATCCGGCAATTCCTGTTCTACCCATGGGCATCTTTCGATATTTCTGGGCAGTGGCCTATGTTTGTATAGGAGCCTCACCTAACGAGGTTTTATTTAATTTCTTCGCAATCGTAAGCCGTATTTTTTGATTTGTCAAGAGTCAAAAAATTTTTTTTAGGTTTTTTTATTACGAATTCCCGTGCGAAATAAGAAATAAACGGAGTAGAAATTTGCGGTTGTTTACGAAAAAAATTTTCTCAAACAAAACAGATAAAGAGCTTTCGTAATACTTTACTCTAATCAATTATGCCTCGGCATAATCTCGTAGCTCACATATTACCAAAAAGATTCCAGTAAACTTTGCTCCGTAACGAAAGTAGAGAGACAAAAAGCAATTGCTCCTCTCCACTCTATGTATTTTCATCGATTTTTGTATTGATCCTATTTAGATTTTTTGTTCAGCAGTTTTAAATAAAAAAACTTACGTATTCTGAAAAGGGCTTAACAACTGTTACAGAGGCTATTGATTATCGTAAATTACAAATTTATAAATTTTAAATTCGAAAAATCTCTACCCCACAATTTGATTAAGTAAAAATTGTAAGCATAAAAATATGGCTCATCAAATAGAGGATTTACAAGACCCTGGAGCGAGCCAGTAGGCGAGGGAAGGGTAAAGAGGAATTACGTCTCTGTGATACGCATTCGTAGCCAATATCATTTTGCCCCAAGTGGCTAATCGGACCCCCAGACGGAACAGAAATCCTCCCATGTTATGATGATGCACCGAAAATACACTATTTCCCTGATACCATTTTTTAAGGTTTTTTCTTTTGAACAGTTGTTGACAACCAAAATTATTCGGAGTACAATTCACTTGAAAACTATATGTCCTCGTTAGGTGAGGCTCCTATGCAAACATAGGCCACTGCCCAGAAATATCGAAAGATACCCATGGGTAGAACAGGAATTGCCGAATTAAGGCTTTTCTTAAGGTGGCTAAGAAATGATGTCATTTCTTTACGGTGTATAGTGCTAAAACTCGATTAAGGGGAAACGAACGTACTTTTTTTGTTTTTTTGTGCGCTTTTCACCCCCTCTAAATCGTTAGAGGGGGTTTTATTTTATTTGACTATAAAAGGGGGAACATGTGATGGATAGTTATTCGATATGGCATTTCATATTTTTAAATAATTCGAATATGGCAAAAGGCAGCGTTTTTGCGTTCAGTCCGCATATGTCCCTTACTTCAAAAACCCAATTATGAATTTTTTCGCAAATTGGCGTTTACCAAGATAGGTTTATTTGATGTGTACGTCGAACAAGATACATTCTAAGCAAGAAGCTCCCTTTTTTACGGGAGCTTTTTTATATTATTTTTATTTTAGTGGCATTCTATAAAAAGAACTGAAGAGGTGATTGACGATGATAATGACAGTAGAAATGATAATCAAGTTAAGCCTAGCTTTACTATTCGGATTATTGATTGGGATTGATAGACAGATTAAACAAAAACAACTTGGCATGAGACCTAGTATGGTCATCTGTATTGCCAGCTGTTTATTAACCATTGTCTCCATAGAAGCATTCGGAAAATTTGGAGGTGCCAATCATCCGAATATGGATCCGATGAGACTTGCTGCGCAGATTGTAAGTGGAGTTGGTTTCATTGGTGCTGGTGTTATTTTACGAAGAAGTAACGAGGTGATTTCTGGTCTTACTTCCGCTGCGCTAATCTGGTCAGCTTCTGCCCTTGGAATTTCTATCGGGGCGGGGTTTTATATAGAGGCAACATGTGCTGTCATCCTTTTGATAGTGGCAGTCAACATTGTGCCCTTTTTTATTAAAACATTAGGTTTATCAACACTTAACCGACAGGATATTTCATTAAAGATTATCGTGGAATCGAATTATCGTATGACAGAATTAATTAAAATGATTAAGCATAGAGGGCAAAATGGATCTTCCAAAAAATACGAGTATAAAATTCGGCATTTCAAGCTCAAAGATATTGATAACGATCACCAATTAATTGACTTAATTCTTTCGGTACCAGAAGACCAATATACGACGGAGATTTATTATTATGTCAAAAAGATTGATCACGTCCTGAGTGTCGAAATTGAGAATTTGTAATAGAAAGGAGCGTCAATAATGATTAGACTACATCAATATAAATATAAAGAAGAGTACACATACTACATGTTGCAATCTTTAAAGTCTGGAAAAAAAGATTCTTTTCGAAAGGATTTTCTAGATTTACACCCTATGGATCAAGCAACATTTTTTATAGAACTTAGTGAGGAAAGACGCTTCACAATTTATTCATTTTTAACTCCTTGTGAATTTGGAGAAATTTTTAGCGAGTTAGAACCATCTTTGCAGAAAAAATGTATTTTGGAGCTTGACCGTCCATTTGCAGTGGAGATGTTAAATGAATTACCTTCAGATGACGCTACCGATTTTTTGGGGCTACTATCATATAAAGAAGCTGATTATTATTTAGCGCAAATGGAAAAAGATGAAGCCGATGATATTAAGCAATTACTTCAATACAAAAAAGGGTCAGTGGGAGCCTTGATGACAACAGACGTAGTAATAGTTGCAAAAGATGATTTAGTAATTGATGTGTTTGAACGTCTAAAGCATAGCGAAGTAGATGCAGAAACTTTTTATTACTTATACGTTACAGATTCCAATAAACAATTGCTTGGTGTCATATCATTACGAGAGCTTATCATTTCCCCATCAGAGAGTCGAATGGGTGAAATTATGAACTCTGGAATCATTTCAGTGACTGCCAACACAAACCAATCTGAGGTCTTCCAAATCATACGCAAATATGGTCTTTTAGCAGTCCCTGTTGTAACAGAGAACTTTGAACTCCTTGGAATCGTTACTTTTGATGATGTGCTGACTAATCTATAAAGCTATTGATATTGTATATTTTTCACAGCAACTCATATCATAGAGAAGTAACTGTTTAAATTAGTTTTAAACAGTTACTTCCTCGAAACTAATTATTATTTTTTAAAAAGCTTTCTACTCTATTCACTAATTCTTCCCTATTGTAAGAATTATAAAGCGCGCTAGCTAAACGGACTGGGTCCCCAAAGAAAAAGCGCTCATACAGTGTTTGTCTTGTACCGAAGCTACTCATCGTTAAATCCCAAGCTAGGCGGAATTTTTTGACGCGCTCCTCTCCACCATCTTGAAAAGACTGTAGATAGTGCTCAAGGTCGCCGTCATCCGCAGTAAATGCTTTTTCACTTGGAATGGACATTAGTCCACTTGCGCCAAGTAGCTGGATAATTTCTGTAAAGGTCGGATACACTTTAGGGAAAACCTGAATAGCTACTTGTACTGTTGGAAGGTCAGGTCTTATAAAACCAAAAGCATCTTTTTTTGCTTCTATTTCAGACTTTAACAGTAAGGCTTTCATCGTTTCTAATGTCACGATGATATCAACTACCTTTTGCTGTACATGTTGGTATTCGCCGATATTTATCGTATTTATAATTGACTGTACAACACCTAAGACAAATTCAGTTTTGGCAATTTGTCGTGTAAGAACTTGGTGTAAACCATGTGTTTGAAAACCACTTACGTTCAAAAAGTTATTGGCAACTTCCACATTCTCATAATAAAAGACGCGTTCCCACGGTACTACAACATTATCAAATACAACGATTGCATCCATTTCCTCGTAACGACTACTTAATGGATAATCAAAAGCCGATTCTCCTCCGACAAATGATTGCCTACATAAAAACTTTAAACCTTTTGTATTACTTGGTATTGAGAAAGAATAGCCTTTTCCTTCATCAAAACCATTTGTTGATATAACAAGGAGTTCATCTGTAATTCCTCCCTGTGTCGCTAGTAATCTCGCACCTTTAATGACTAACCCCTCGCTCGTTTTATCGACAATCTTAGCTGCAATTGTAACCTCTTCATCTTCAAAATAAAATTTTTGACGGTTTACTTGTGGCTCGATAAATGTATGTGTCATAGTCAAATCATTCTCTCGAGCATACTCATAAAATTTTAACAAATGCTGAGGGAAACAATTTGGCTTATCTTTCAAATATTCTGCAACCGATGCTAGAGCCATTAATGTCGTATTCATGTAATCCGGGCTTCTCCCCATAAGGCCATTATTGGATAATGCCCACTCACGTATTGCATTACGTCTTTTCACGAGATCTTCGACTGTCACCGCTTGAAGGAAAGACATACCTACACGGTTATTACTCGTTGGTGAAACATATGTCATCTTTTCAACCAATGCCTCTTCATTTTGTAAATCAAAAAGCCTTGCCTGACTCTGCATTACTCCCTTAAATGCTGGATGCTCCGACACCTTCCCTGTGACAACTTTCCCATCAATTGAAATATATGTTTGTAAAGCGTCAATACGGTCGATATATTGCTTTCCTGTAATTACTGGCATGCAGTCACCCCTAAACGTTACAAATGTTTTTTATACTTATTTAGTATATGACATTCCCTAAAATAGGTTCCGCTTCAGCAAGCTGTATTATAGCAACCCCTCATAATTTACAAACTGTACTACTTTATAAATACAGTTAAAAACTGCCTTCATTGCACGATTTTTCAGTTATTTTAGAGAAAAACGGTTTCAATCAGCACTTTTTTAACAAGTTCAT
This sequence comes from Lysinibacillus sp. NPDC056232, assembly GCF_042267565.1. NCBI lineage: Bacteria > Bacillati > Bacillota > Bacilli > Caryophanales > Bacillaceae > Lysinibacillus > Lysinibacillus sp. NPDC056232. The sequence goes on from NZ_JBHJTF010000010.1 coordinate 79,488, forward strand.
TTTTGCGACACATTCACAAAAAAGTCTCCTTCGACTAGTACAGAATTTCTAGATTTTTTATTTATGCAGGTGTAAGATAGCTTCGAAACTAAAAACGAAAACATCTTTTTTATTAAAGGAGAATATATATGAATAAACAAATCATCTCGTACGTGGCGCAAATGGAAGCTGCTTTAATGAGCAAAATGGAGGACCATAATGAAGAAAATCTTTTATTTTCTATTGCTTCAGATATGATCGCCAAAGAAAAAGATCAATTTAAAAATGTGTGCCAAGCATATGAAGTAGTTAAACATCACTTAGTTGGCATTCACTAATCAAAAAGGTCGCACAACAAAACCCGATCAATTCGAATTGATCGGGTTTTGTATTTTACTGTGCATATGGTAGGACCATTTGGTCGAATGTTGTTATTGATTACTTTTTCTGCCCCTCATACTATCCTCTTTTACTTATCTAAGTAATCATATGGCGAGATACCGTCCATTCCAATCAATGGATGGATATATGATTCCGTTTCTACCGTTAGCTTGAAATCAATGGCTTGTTTTTCATTTTGTAAATCTTCGTTTAATGGAATCGTTTCTAATTCTACAATTTCCTCTGCAATATCCATTGGATTGAGCCTTGCACGTAGAGACGTGAAGCGCTGTAAATCATCCGTACGCTGCAAACCATCAGCTAGCACATCAGGCTCACCACATAAAATTAAGAAATTTTTTGCACGCGTAATACCTGTATATAACAAATTACGACGCAACATTTTAGAATAGCCTCGTACGACCGGCATAATAACCGTTTGGAACTCAGAGCCTTGCGATTTATGAATAGAACAACAGTAGGCAAGTGTCAATTGATTGAGGTCAGTACGTTGATAAGTTACTTCAATACCGTCGAATGATACAACAAGCAAATCTTGTTTCTCAATTGTTTCCTTTGCCTTAATAATACTGATTACCTCACCCATATCACCATTAAAAACATTACTTTCTGGTTGATTGACAAGTTGTAAGACTTTATCCTTTATACGATATGTGACATCCCCAAAGACGAGCTCTTTTCTAGTACCAGTATCGTTTGGATTAATAAGCTCCTGGATCATTTTATTTAAATTATCTATTCCTGCTGGACCTTTGTACATTGGTGCTAGCACTTGGATATTTCGAATTTCTTGCCCTTTCGTAACCGCACTTTTCACAACCTGTGTGACAACGTTTGCTACTTGATCTGATGAGGCTTTAATAAATGAACGATCAGACGTTTTTAACGTTAAGTCATTTGTGATATTACCACGTTTAATTTGGTGAGCAAGTTCAATAATAGTTGAGCCCTCTGCTTGTCGATAAACCTCTGTTAATTCCACAGTAGGTATTTGCCCGGAAGCCAACAAATCCTTTAACACCTGTCCTGGTCCTACTGGCGGAAGTTGATCTTGATCGCCAACAAATACAACTTGTACATCCTCATGCAAGGATTTTAATAATTGATGTGCGAGCCAAGTATCGACCATCGACATTTCGTCTACAATAATGAGTTTTCCTGTAACTTCACGCTCAGTTTCTTCCTCTTTTTCCTGACCAGTAAAACCTAGCAATCGATGAATTGTCATTGCGGGAAGCTCTGTTGATTCCGATAAACGCTTGGCCGCACGTCCTGTTGGAGCACATAAAATAATCGGAAATGGCTCTTCTTTTTGTGCATATTCCTTCGGGTTTAATGATAGTCCGTGTAGCTTTGCATACACTTCTACTACACCCCGAACAACAGTTGTTTTACCTGTACCAGGTCCACCAGTTAAAATCATAACGGCTGAGTTTAGCGCTTGTTGAATAGCATTCGCTTGTGTTTCAGCATATGTGACATTGAGCAGCTCTTCTGTTTCACCTATCGCTTTACGTATTTCGTCCTTACTAAAATGTTCAGCTTTCTTGTTACGTTCGATTAAACCTACTATTTTTGATGCAATTCCTACTTCTGAGAAATATAGAGATGGCAAATAGAGTCTCGTTTCTTCCCCGCAAATCTTACTTTCCTCTCGCAATTCGATGCAAGCTTTAGAAATAATTTCAAAGGGAATTTCCTCTCGTTGGCTTTGCTCAAGCATATCTTTTACAAGTGGTAAAACATTTTCTGCATCTAAATACACATGCCCATCCGATAATGCTGCAGTATTGAGAGTATGTAGAATCGCCGCCTTAATACGGTCTGAATGATTGCCGGTAATACCCAATTTAGAACCTAGTTCATCCGCACGAAAGAAACCTACACCTTCTACATCTTCAATTAGGCGATATGGATTTTCAGTTAATAATTCAATTGCCTCTGTGCGATATGTTTGGTAAATTTTCATGCCGAGCTGTGGTCCGAAACCCCATTCATTAAGTTGAATCATCACACGTTCTAAGCCTAGATTTTGTTCAATCGTACGATGGATAACCTCTTTTTTTTCAGCAGATAAACGAGGTACAGCATCAAGCGCATTTGGGTCCTCTAAAATAAGACGTAACGCATTTGCGCCTAGTTTCTCTACGATTGTTTCAGCGGTTTTTCTTCCGATTCCAACAAACAAATCACTCGATAAGTAATGAATAATTCCTTGCTCTGTTGCTGGCACTTCCTTTGTAAATGTCTCAATTTGAAATTGCACACCATATTTTGGATGTTGTTTCAATAACCCTGTAAAACGATATTGTTCATCCATTTGTAGCGGCGGAAAATATCCAACAACTATTATTTCTTTATCTTCATACTGTAAGTTGGTCTCTTGAATTTTCACACGAACTATCGAATACATATTTTGCGCATTATGGAAGATAGAGACGATTGGACGTCCGAGTATAAAAAATTTATTTAGTTCAAATAAATCAAGATTATCTGCCATTTTCGGTCGTCCTTTCCCGTTCATTTCAATCATTATATTTTACCACACCGTAACTTGAAAAATCGTTTAAAAAGAGAATTCACTAAATTTTTGTAGCTGCCGTATCACTTTTGCTACGAAAACACTGAAAGAATATTTCGATAACTGATAATTCACAGTTATTATCAACCTTTCCATGCTATGATATAGGTGAATTTATTGTACGGAAGGATTGTGAAGCTAATGGAATTTAGACCTTGCATCGATTTACACGATGGCAAAGTAAAACAAATTGTTGGCAGCACACTAGGTCATAACGATCAAGAAGTTATCGAGAACTATATTTCAAATCATGACTCTAGTTATTATGCAAAAATGTTTGCCAAGGATCAATTAACAGGTGGTCACGTCATTATGCTAGGTGATGGAAACGAAGAGGCCGCATTAGCAGCATTAGCAGCATATCCTCAAGGGTTGCAGGTAGGAGGCGGCATCACCTCAGAAAATGCAAAAAAATATATTGATGCAGGAGCTACTCATGTTATTGTTACATCATTTATTTTCTATGATGGTAAGCTCCATTTAGATCGTCTCAAACAATTAGTACAGAATATTGGTAAAGAGCATCTTGTCATTGATTTAAGCTGCCGTATGCGCGATGGAAAATGGTTTGTTGTTACTGATAAATGGACAAAGTTTAGTGATTTTGAAGTAAATGCTGAGTCTATTGTATTTATCGAAAATTTCTGTGATGAGCTACTTATTCACGCTGTTGATGTGGAAGGAAAAAAAGGTGGTATACAGGAAAGCCTAGTGCATGATTTAGCCTCTTGGACAACGATTCCAACAACATATGCTGGTGGCGTTCGATCTTTAGACGACTTAAAGAAATTTAAAAATATCGCAAATGGTAGACTTCACGTTACAATCGGTAGCGCTCTTTCAATTTTTGGTGGAGATTTGCATTATTCAGACGTAGTGGATTATTGCAAACAAGGCGGGGTATTGTGAAGTCACTTTATAATATGGATTATATTTTTCCTTTTTATGAAACTAAATGCTGAAATTATCGTTTGATTTACTATAGGGACTAAACTCCCCTTTTTTTATTTGAACTAGATGAAACAATAACGCTATAAGATTCAGAGCACTTATTTCTATATAGTAGCTAGTTTTGAAAAGCTACTATTAGTTGTGTGCACATTTATTAATAGAAAGGATTTAATGAAGTATGAAAAATGAACTTGAAGCAACTACTATACAAACTTTACAAACAGAATTAACACGCTTCTTCTTAGCCTATAAATTTGCCTTGCAGGAAATTGAAACGAAAATAAATATTTTACAAGAAGAGTTTAAACTGATTCATGAATATAACCCGATAGAGCATTTATCAACTCGAGTAAAATCACCGAAAAGTATATTATTGAAGGTCAAGAAAAGGAACCTTAAGCCATCTATTGAAGCAATTCGTGAAAACATTCGTGATATCGCAGGCGTCCGAATTACATGCTCCTTTGTAGAAGATATATATAAAGTGAGTGCAATGTTACAGGCACAAAATGATATTGAAGTTGTGGAGGTAAAGGATTATATTGCATCCCCAAAGGGAAATGGCTATCAAAGCTTGCATCTTATAATAAAAATCCCCATTTTTATGTCTGATCGTATGGAGAAGGTATATGCCGAAATTCAAATTCGAACAATTGCAATGGACTTCTGGGCTAGCCTTGAACATAAAATCTATTACAAATACAACAAGGAAGTACCTGAACATATCCGTTTTGAATTGAAGGAGGCAGCCATTCAAGTAGCTGAACTCGATCGAAAAATGGAACGACTAAATGAAGAAATCAATATTTTAAAAGCGAACGAAGCAGAATCATCATTTTTAGAAACTACTCCAATTGCACATTTAGCACAATATATCTATCAACTACCATTTGATGATCCTTCCGAGGATGATGAAGATTAAAATAAATAAGGATGCTGAACTAGTTTCGGCATCCTTTTAGTTTGTTGAAATCCTATTACGTAAATGAATAGTATTACTCTTCGGCACAACGAGGGGTTGATTTCCGTTCCGGCTGGGCGCTTTGTAGCTGACGCTTTGCTTTCGCTACAGAAAACATTTGTTGTTGCTGTCGCTACGCTTTCGCACAGAGCAAAGCTTCCTGGGGGCGTCCGATGAGCCGCTTCGCTCCAGGGTCTCGGGCCAGCAGATGTCTTTTGCGCGAAAGCGTAGTGCTAACGAAGCGTCAGCAAAGTGTTTTTGTCTGTGCGAAAGCGTAGTGCAACGTAGCGACAGCAACAGCACGATGTTGGTCACGAAGGCGTTATCACAGGATGTGATGGTTTTAGTCTTCGTTCCTCTATTGCTGATCCCCAAGGAGTCGCCCAGCCGGAACGAAGATCAACCAATTCACCTAGCATGTATTATTTAGCATAGGATGTTATTTATAATAATACTACTTTTGCTTAGGAGTTGTTGATTTTTCACGGAGAGTGGCGACTCCTGCGGGATGAGCTTGCGCTGAAAGCCCTGCAGGAACGTAGTGACGAGGAGAATCAATTATGCCTCGGCATAATTGCGTCCGGAATCGGCTTTGTGCATGCACAAAGAACTCCTTTCCGATTCCGTGACATCCGCCGGAGGCTGTAACTTCTTCCAGCAGGTTATCCAAACACCTGTTGAAAGAAGTTACAGCCAAGCCCGCGGAAAGCGCCAACTCGGAGTGAAAATCAACCTTTGCTTATTGATACACTTTAATATATGTTCCCTTGTAGACAATTTGAAAGGATGCCAATGTAATTTTGGCATCCTTTCAGTATTTTTGAGAGCTTTTAAATTATATTAGTTAAATCGCTGTGCAATCATATCGTAAAGATAACGTGCTTGGTCGTATTCTGGCTGTAATGTAAATGCTTGTTTTAGGTGGTACATAGCGTTTTCTGTTTGCTCAGTAGATACCGCATATAATACACCTAAATTATAATGTGCATCTGCGTTATTCCAATCCTGTTCAATCAAATAATCTAATTCCCTTTTACCTTCTTCAAACATTTCTAATGCACATAGCACGATCGCATATGCTAGACGAATTTGTGTATCTTCTGGTGCAAGCTCTGAAGCTCGTTGTAAGTATGGCAGTGCAAGCTTCGAATTTTCCATTCGTTCAAAGCATTTGCCCATCATATAATACACATCTGCGCCTTCAATTTTATGTTTTAGTGCTTGCTCATAAAGCTTTACTGCTTCCGCATATCGTTCCGCATTATAATATAAATTTGCTAAACCATAATAAGCAGTTGCTGCTGTTTCATCGACAGTGATTGCTTTTTGAAAAAAGCGTTCTGCTCGTTCAGTATCCTCTAAGACTGCTAAGAGATTTCCGAAATTCACATAACCTATTGGGTTTTCAGGCTCTTCTTCAATCGCTTGTGTAAAAAGTTGTGCAGCATCCTCGTAGCGCTTTTCTTGAAACGCCTGAATGCCTTGCTCGTTAAAATCCATTGTTTTTCTTCACCTCTATGTAGCGAAAGACTGCCTAAATTCTATACGCTTTAGGAAAGAGTATAAGCAGTCTTTGCGCAAATTAACCTACATATGTTAGTTTTTCATTATTTTTAAAGACTTCGTCGATTGTACCGCCACCTACACATTCTTCACCGTCATATAGTACAACAGCTTGTCCAGGTGTAATCGCACGTACTGGCTCAGCAAACGTAATATGTGTACGTCCATCCGCTAAAATTTCCACTTCTACTGGTGTATCTGTTTGACGATAACGGAATTTTGCTGTGCATGAAAATTTCCCGGGCAATTTTTTTGTCGAAGTATAGTTCATTTTCACAGCAGTCAGTGAAGTTGAAAATAACGAATCATTATTGAAACCTTGTCCAACTAGTAACACATTGCGCTCCAAATCTTTCCCTAACACGAACCAAGGCTCCCCGTCACCACCAATTCCAAGACCATGACGTTGACCGAGTGTATAGTACATTAATCCGTCATGTTGGCCCATTACGACACCATCCATCGTCTCCATCTTACCTGGTTGAGCTGGTAAATATTGACTTAAAAATTCTTTGAAATTACGCTCTCCAATAAAGCAAATTCCTGTTGAATCTTTTTTCTTCGCTGTCGCTAACCCAGCTTCCTCCGCAATTTTACGGACTTCCTTTTTCTCAATATGTCCAATTGGGAACATTACATGCGACAATTGTTCCTGAGATAATTGGTTTAAGAAATACGTTTGATCTTTATTATTGTCTATGCCTCGAAGCATTTGAACTTCGCCATCGCCACTACGATCAACTCGAGCATAGTGACCCGTCGCTAAATAATCAGCTCCAAGATCCATCGCATGCTCTAAAAACGCTTTAAATTTAATTTCCTTATTACACATAACATCAGGATTTGGCGTGCGCCCTGCTTTATATTCTTCTAAAAAGTAGGTGAAAACCTTATCCCAATATTGCTTTTCAAAATTCACTGCATAGTACGGAATCCCGATTTGATTACATACTTTAATAACATCATCATAGTCTTCTGTAGCTGTACAAACGCCATTTTCGTCTGTATCATCCCAGTTTTTCATAAATATCCCGATTACTTCATATCCTTGTTGTTTTAGTAAATATGCAGCAACCGAAGAATCTACCCCACCTGACATGCCGACAACAACACGAATTTGTGAGGGGTCACGTGTTTCTTTCATTATGGTCACCTTTTCTTTTATCAAAATTCCATTACATGTACAATTTTTGCAAATTATTATTTTGCGAGTCTTTTCACAATCGCCGCAGTTTTTTCAGCAGCATGTTGTACGTCAGCTTCTATTAAACCTTGGCCGAAGCTAAAGCGGATCGAGTTACGTAATTCCTCTGTCCCTTGTCCAAACATCGCAACTAACACGTGTGATGGATCAATGGAGCCAGCAGTGCATGCAGAACCACTAGATACGCAAATACCTGCCATATCAAGATTTACAAGGAATGACTCTACTTCCATACCAGAAAAACTTACATTTAAAACGTGTGGGAGCGTATTTTCTAACTCTCCATTCACATGAAATGCTAAATTTTCCTTCGTGAAAACATCCAGCATAATTTGCTTAAAGCGATTGTATAGCACTCGCTTTTCTTCTCGCAACTCATTTGCAATTTGCACTGCAGTCGCAAAGCCAATCACTGCGGGCACATTTTCAGTACCTGCACGACGTTTTTTCTCATGTGCTCCACCTAATGCATAACTAGTAAATGGTGTCCCTGCTTTTTGGTATAGGAAACCAATACCTTTAGGCCCATTAATTTTATGTGCGGAAACACTTAGCAAATCAACCTGTAAATCAGCAACATTAATTGACTCTAAACCATATGCCTGTACAGCATCTGTATGGAAAACAGCTTTATGTTCGCGTAGCAAGTTACCAATTTCGGCAATCGGTTGAATTGTACCGACTTCATTATTACCGTACATAATCGTTACTAAAATTGTATCCTCACGCAATGCATTTCGCACGTCTTCTACAGAAACATGTCCCTTTTCATCCACCGGCAAATAGGTCACATTAAAGCCATCTCGCTCAAGCTTTTCACAAGTATGTAAAACCGCGTGATGTTCAATTTGTGTGGTAATGATATGCTTCCCTTCAGCAGCCCGTGCATAAACAGTGCCAAAAATAGCCGTATTATCCGCCTCTGTTCCGCCACTTGTTATAATAATTTCCCCTGGTTGAGCACCAATTGATTTGGCAAGTATTTCACGTGCATCATCTAAATATTTGCGCGCCTCTCGACCTATCCCATGAATACTTGATGCATTTCCATAAACTTGTTGCATTGCTGTAGTCATAGCGTTTATTACTTTGTCATTCATTGGTGAAGACGCAGCATGATCGAGATAAATATATGAATTCATGTTGAAAACTCCTTTGTACGAAAAGCGCTAAAGATTCGTCTCCATGCCACAGGGCAAGGAGCTGTGCTTTAGCCTAATTTTAAATATAGAACATATAGCCTTCCGCTACATTTTCCTCCGTATATTGTGCTAAATCCTCAATTGACGTTGTATCTAATACATTTTTCACCGCATCACGAATGCGGAGCCATAACTCTCGCTGAGGTGCTTCTTCATTTTCAATACCTTCTACTGGTTGAATTGGACCCTCTAACACACTAATAACATTAGCCGCCGAAATTTCACTTGGTGGATTTGCAAGCATATACCCACCATATGCACCGCGTACACTTTTCACTAAGCCAGAATTACGTAATGGTGAAACCAACTGCTCTAAGTATGCCTCAGAAAGCTCCTTTTCAGCAGCGATTTTGCGTAGTGGAATAGGTCCTTCCCCATAATGCTTTGCTAATTCAATCATAATCGTTAGACCATAACGGCCCTTTGTAGAAATTTTCATTTTATCACCCTCAAATAGTCTAGTCAAAAATACTACCAACAGTATAACATAATCTCCTCTCGCAAAACTCGGAAATACTCTCGGGAGGTTATGATATACTATTACTTGCGCCTTAGTATAGTTAGGCAAAATACTATGTAATGCTTCATTATAAGCACAAATAAACATTTAGCCCGCTAAAAAAAGTTGAAAATCAATGAAACAGTTGAAAGGGGGAATTTTCAATGCATAATGAACCACTCGCTTATCGCATGCGTCCTTTAACCCTTGATGAGATTGTAGGACACCAAGATTTTATCGGTCCTAATACCGCTCTTTATAAAATGATTCAAAATGAGCATGTTCCATCCATGCTGCTATTTGGTGAACCAGGTATCGGCAAAACGTCAATAGCGAATGCCATAGCAGGAAGCTCGAACCTTCCCTTTTTCGCGCTTAATGCTACTCGCGCAGGTAAAAAGGATGTTGAGGATATTGTACAGGAAGCTAGAATCTCAGGGAAAGTCCTCTTTTTTTTGGATGAAATTCATCGTTTTAACAAATTACAGCAGGATGCTTTGTTGCCACATGTAGAAAACGGCTCCATCGTGTTAATTGGAGCTACGACGGAAAATCCATACCATGATGTAAATCCCGCTATCCGCTCACGTTGCGGAGAAATATACCAACTTCAACGTTTAACGAAAGAAAATATAATCGAACTTATAAACAAAGCACTTTCTGATGATAAACGCGGACTAGGGAAACATCATTTTGTCTTAACAGATCATCAAATTGAACAAATTGCTGAAGCAGCTAATGGTGACGCTCGGAAGGCCTTAACTTTGCTTGAATCGATTTATTATGCAAGTGATGAAGTGGACGGTCGAACAGTTGCTGCTGATCATATCCTTAAGCATCTTATCGGTAGAATTGGTGTTTATGGTGATAAAAAAGGATCCCATTTTTATAATTTGCTATCCGCATTGCAAAAATCTGTTCGTGGAAGTGATACGAATGCAGCTTTGTTTTATTTAGCTCATTTATTGGAAATAGGTGATTTAGTAGCTGTTAGTCGACGCTTACTTGTTATGGCTTATGAAGATATAGGCCTTGCCAATCCTGATGTAGGGCCGCATATGCTCGCGGCTGTACAAGCAGCAGAACGTTTAGGGCTACCCGAGGCACGTATTCCGCTTGCAAGTGCTGTTATTGAAATGTGCCTTGCATCAAAATCTAATTCTGCAATTGCAGCCATTGATGCCGCCATTGCCAGCATTCATGAAGGAAAAACTGGCGATATTCCGCATCACCTACGCGATGCTCATTATGAAGGAGCAAAAGATTTAGGTCATGTAGGCTATCAATATCCCCACAACAGCCCTATCGGCACATTTGGCGGCTGGGTCGACCAGCAATATTTACCTGATGAGCTAGTGGGCACAGAATTTTATAAACCTGTTATTGCAGGTGAAGAAAAACGAATGGCAGGAATCTACGAAAAGCTTAAATCTTTTCATAAGGATGAAAAGTAATATCGTTTCTAGATTAGCTTCACTGAAAATCATAATATACTATTTTTTCATGAAAGTAGGGCACTTCAATCTGAACTAGAAGCGCCTTATTTTTTTATCTTATTACTCCCCCTAATAAACAGGACAAAGTGTTAAGCAATCATCCTGTAAAGGTAGCCTTATTTGTTGTATAGCGCTTATTGTAAAATCGGTTCAATACGTCTTCCACATTTCTCATTGATGATAATTTAGTCGTTTCTTTCTGTTCTTTTTCAATATCATGTAAATAATGAAGAAAATTGTAGGTCTGATAGAGTAGACTAGCAAATTCCTGAGAGTTTTCCCGTACTTCAAAGCGAATTGCTTTTACAGCAATCGCTTGACCGATCGATTGCTCCCTTGACGGAGAGGTTTGATCATCCTCATTATCATCTGTAGTTCTATATAATAATTTTAATGCTTCATTAACTTCCTTGTTATCACTAAACCGTTCCTTTATCCACCGTAAGACAAATTGTACTAGAACAACGGCATAAATAAGTGACAGACATTCATCTTCAAAAGATTTTTTCGACAAACGTTTAAAGTACTCAGCTTGTGTTACCAGTTCGAATATGATTGAACGAATTGGGTACAGAAGCGCATGTCCACTGTTGATATATAATTTTTCTTGACCTTTATACAATGCCAACCAAAAATCTCTAACTAATGAGATGGATTTTCTTGTCGAGAGAGCTAGTTGACATTGAATAAGCTCATATTCAAGTGTTGGTTGTATAAGCTGTAGAAATAAAAACTCCTCATCCTCACTTACTAATAAGAGTGGTTTTTCTAATTTCTCCAAATCGATTTCGATACCGTTTATTAACATCGAACGTCCCCCTTCAATCAATTATGCCTCGGCATAATTGCGTCCGCCGGAGGCTTTAACTTCTTTCAGTATGTAATAAACCTTAATCACCACCATAACGTAGGGTTGATTTCCGTTGCAATCGGTACTCCAATCAACTTGTACATAGTATACGTTTTAACAATCGATGATGAGCCATAAATCTTACACATAGATTTTCAATTTTTTAACTATATTTCGACAAAAATTTATAAATACCTTTTAAGAAAAAAGTCCTTTTTTTATTTTCATACAACAAAATTTCAGCACTACTATACCATTCTTCTCTTAATAATCTATAAACATTAACAAAAAAATCTGCAAAACTTTAAGAGTCGGAAACCCAATCATCCCTCGCAAAGTAGATTGCTGTAAGGATTGGTGGATTAACCGCAAAAAGTAAGCAGATTCTAAACTGTTATTCTATTTTCTGAAAGTGATGATAAATCACTCGTAAATTATACCGTAAACTCATGATCAACAAATACTTTAAATTGCTGCAAGCATTGTTTGACAGCACCTTTTTGTTCAAGTACTGCATTTCGTAGTGATATGGTTTTCTCTTCATCTTTTACGACTTCACTGTAAAGTGCGAAAATCGCTGATAATAATTGTTCATTCTCTTCCTGGTCAATACTAGGTAAAGAATAGGCTGCAATCGTTAATAATTGCTCAACTTTTTCAGGTGTTTTTTGTAACTCATTGGATGAATAATAAGTTGATGCCGCTAAAAAGTAGCAAAGCTTTGCACAACAATCTATAAACAAATGCCAATATGTATTGGCACTTGGTAATTCACCCGCTCTATTGTCTAAATACTCTTTATAAAATGTTGTAACTTGTGTATATAAAGGATTTAGTGCTCTCATAGCCTTTGGATAATTATTAGATGTATCCAAATAGTCAAATACAATATCATTCATTTTCTGCTGAAGTTTTACAATATCTAAATGATCACGAATTACTTGAATTTCCATTTTACCACTCTCCGATGTGTTCTCATTTGTTTTCTAAACGTCATTCCTACTTCCTTAAGTAGTTCTGTACATTCCAAACAAACTGATCTATTATCTATTGGAATTTATTCAAATTATAGCAATAAACCAAATAGAGAAGTGGTCACATGAAAAAAATAAGGCAATTTCGTGAATTAATAGCATTTTGAACACCTTAGGCGAACTATTTTGGTAAAATTATGTTTTTTGAACATAATCATCAAATAAAGATCGCTCTTTCGTTCGATCAATAATTTCTATTATACTTCCTTGCGCATATTTTTTTATTCTTTTTTGCGGTATATAAAAATAGGCCGTATTTGTAATTAACCACTCACTAAGTGTTAGTTCATTACCTGGCTGTTGATTTGTCAATATACGTTTATGTCGGAGTATATCCGCCATTTTGTAAAAACCATCTGATAGCTCGTAAGCCGACACATCAAAATTAAAAATAGGGCTAACAACCTGGCCAACATCAAAAATGTGTATTGTTTGCCCTTCTTCATCAATAGCTAATTCTACTGTGCTAATTTCATCGAATAGATTTAAGCCTCTATATTCCATTTGATAGATTTGCTCCATTATAAAACGCCTCCTTTTAGGTTCTACAGCAAATATTGGAGGCGTCATAATGTGAAGCTGCCCTCACGTTCAGGCGTCTGTCTCTCCCTCATTAATTACCTGGCAAATATCTTAGATCCTTTTTTTTACAACGCTCCTATTGTAACATATAAAAAGCAGCTGTCTTAAATGAGACAGCTACTTCCATAAATTGGCTCATCACCATAACTGATGGTGATTTTCTTCCCGTCTGGGCGCTTTAATGGTGGCGGCCGCTGATTCTTCTGGGGATACCCTTTTTATTTTTACCGAGAAATTATTTGAGTTTATCGATAGATATTGTTAATTTATCGATGAAGATTTTGAATTTATCGTCCAACTTTTTAAATTTATCGACACACAGATTTTTCAAAGGTGTATTAGCCTTGTACACGTGTAATTTTTATATCCTTTACGATTGTATTCACTACCCAGCTTGCTGCTATTAAGCCAGCCACTGAAGGAACGAAGGCATTGGAAGATGGAGGCATTTTTGCTTTACGAATAGCTGCATCCGGTTTTCCGACATGCTCCACAACATCTGGCCGAACTACAATAGGACTCTCATCCGAGAACACAACCGTTACGCCTTTATGAATACCATCCTTCCGTAATTTCGTACGGATTATTTTAGCCAATGGGTCCGTATGTGTTTTGGAAATATCCGCAATTTTGAAACGAGTAGGATCCATTTTATTGGCTGCACCCATACTAGAAATAATCGGTATGTTACGTTTTAGACATTCCTTCATAAGATGAATTTTATACATCACTGTGTCACTTGCATCAATAACATAATCTATGCCTTGTGCGAAAAATTGCTCATATGTTTCCTCCGTGTAAAACATGTGCATATCAATTACTTCACACGCTGGATTAATATCAGCAATACGCTCTTTCATGACACCTGACTTAGATTTTCCTACCGTTGAAAGATAGGCAACTAATTGACGATTAACATTCGTAATATCTACATTATCCTTATCCACCAAAATAATGCGGCCAATACCACTTCGTGCACATGCCTCAGCAGCAAATGAACCTACACCGCCTACACCAAGAATGGCTACTGTTGTATTTTTTAATTTTTCGAGTCCCTCTGCTCCTATTGCGAGCTCATTACGTGAAAATTGATGTAACATCCTTACACTCTCCGTCTATTGAATTTTGATTCCGCTTTAATGGGCAGTAATTTATTTGTAGGTACAAGACTCCCACCTCAACATTTAGTGTTACCAAAAAAGTTAAGTGCGATTATCTGCCCATTAAAGCCCTATTAGTGAACATTAATAATCAGCGGTAGATAAAGACCTTCCACTGATCACTTTATTAGTAAACCTAGTTATATACTAAGATAAAATCAAACTTATCTTACATTTTATCACGATATTCATCAAGTAAAAATTATAACTAAAAAAATTAAGTATTCCTACTAAATCAATTATGCCTCGGCATATTTGCGTCCGGAATCGGCTTTGTGCTTAGGCCTGCAGATGTTTTTTGCGCGAAAGCGTAGCGGCAGCAGCAGATGTTTTTTGTGCGAAAGCGCAGTGCTAACGTAGCGGCAACAACACGAGGGCCGACACGATGTCGGTCATTTCGGTAATTCCACAGGACGTGGCTTTCTTAGACTGAGTTCCTCTATTTCAGCGGATGTTTGGACATCCGCTGAAAGAAGTTAAAATACTTTTTATGTATGTAAGATCCATCAAAATCTATACGTTCACACTGTTTAAAGCTTGAAGTCGAAATTTTAGGGCAATTGAATAAAGTGTAATTCAATTGCCTTTCATCACATCACTTTCATTCCTGTTCATAATTATGGGTGAAAGAATCCGCAAAATCTGAATCGAGCTGAACGTTTATTTGCTTGAAGGCTGCAATCACTGCCCCACCAATTGGTTGTAAGACTGGCGCCATAAATTGCAATGGTATCCCATCTGCTTGTGCAAATCGCTGTAATTCCGGTAAAAAATATGCTTCATTAGTAAAAACGCCACCCACTAATACAACAGGTACTTTCCCTTCCTCCCAAGTCATATGAGCGTAACATGCTTTAATCGCCACATAATATTTCTTACAAGCACCCTCAATGATCTTTATAGCGACACGATCTCCTTTTTCTGCCACCTCAAAAACATATTTACTTAACGGTGCAATCACTGTCCGAGGATGCTCCGCTCCATATATACACTCAATTAATTGTGGTACATTTTCCACAGAAAAATAACGCAATACAACATCTGTCAAACCTGTCGGATCTCCTCGTCCATCATAGCTTTGAAAAATAGCCTTCAGCACTTGAACCCCTAAATCATAGCCACTGCCCTCATCATCAAATAGATAACCCCAGCCCCCTACTCTATGAAAATGTTGCTCACGATCGTAGCCCATTGTAATAGCGCCTGTCCCTGCAATTTGCACAATACCCGCCTGCCCAAGTGTGCCTGCATAAAGTGCAATTAAAGCATCATTATCAACAAAAACATGTGCTGTTTTAGGAACGTATTGGTGTACTATCGTTTCTACAACTTCTTCTGCCTGTAGCTCCTTTACCCCAGCCATGCCGGCAAAACAACTATCGATAGCTGCAAATACTTGCGGATTTTGTTGTTGTAAATTTTGCAGTATCTCATGAATCGT
Organism: Lysinibacillus sp. NPDC056232; assembly: GCF_042267565.1. Lineage (NCBI taxonomy): Bacteria > Bacillati > Bacillota > Bacilli > Caryophanales > Bacillaceae > Lysinibacillus > Lysinibacillus sp. NPDC056232. The sequence continues at coordinate 95,393 of NZ_JBHJTF010000010.1, forward strand.
TGACTGAAAATATTGTATATCCATTGCTGTAGGGTTACTCCGAGTCGTTACTACTTTTGCATAAATATTGCCTAGTTCATCACAAATCACTGCTGACGTTTTCGTTCCACCACCATCAATCGCTAATACATACATTTCTTTGCTCCTTTCTTCCCAGTCAATTTCGCCCTGGCTTAATTGTAGTTGTCACTACAGAAAACATTGCTTAATAAAGATAAAAAAGGGATTAAGCACTATCAACTAATGGCTTAACCCCTTCTTCTGTAATCATTTTGTAAAGCCAAATGATGCCCATGGCTGAATATTTACTAATAAGAATTGCTCTTCTTCAACAACTCTTGCCACAACATTTGTTGATCCGGCATTCGGCATTTCCTTTAAAACAATTTGAAGCTCACCCTTATAACGTACATCTAAATTATTATCGATAGTCACATCCCCCAATTTTAATGGGTGGCTATCATGGGCAGGGAAGTCACCATTTTTATATTTAACACGAGATTGTGTACTACGGATTACATAATCCGAAACATCGCCACGATTAAAATGTGGCTCCTTAAAAAGGATTGCTTCTTCTAAAACAGACGTTTCAACAGACTGCTCAACCTTCAGCTCTAGCTTATGGCGATTTAATTGGCCTAATGCACGTATTTCTTCCTCAGAAGCATACATATTGCCGATAATACAATCATCTATTAAACCAGTGTGCCATAAATCCTTCGCTTGCACTGTAATTGGCAGATGACGATGCTCTTCTAATGTTGGTAAGCCATGCTCGGTTTCTTCCCAAGGTCCAAACATAGCATGCTGAGATGAAATCATTGCTGCTGTTCGAATATGATTCGCTTTAAATTGTTGAGATGTTTGTAAAAAATGTTGACGTGATAAACCTGTGAAACGTCTTGGATAAAAATTATGACAGCCAATAATATTATCTTTATTCGGTTGATAGGATAATATATTTTCTACATATTTAGTACCGTTACTAATATTTAACTCTATTTTTAAATTGCTTGCATCGAGGGACATAAACGCTTCTTCCTGGCCAGAAAAACCCATATCTAAGCGCAATGCCGCTAAATGATAATGCTCTTTAAAGTACCCAATATCTTTATACGTTAAGCCTAAATCTTCAAAAACAGCTGGTGCAATATCAGCTGAAATTTCAAAGCCAAGCTGCTGCGCAAATTTATTGATTTGCTGTAATTTTTGTCGTTCCTGATCGTTATTTAACGACATTAGACATGTAAATATTCGATCAAAACCATTGTCATGAGCGAGTTGAACATACCGCTTCATATCTTCTAGTGTACTATGCTGAGGATATAGTGAAATCCCTAATCTTCTCAATTGCTAATACCTCCATTAGTTCACAATTACACTTCTACTTTTTGATTTTCTAATTCTGAAACACGCTGTTCGTTTTGAGATTCTGATTCAGCCTCTCGTTGTTCATTCTGCTTTGCGATACGGTTTGCCATCGAAATAAACGGTAAATAAATACACACTGCGACGATCAGTAAAACAAGACTAAGTACAGCTCCTTGCCAAGATTGAGTCGCTAAGAATCCATTAATAATCGGTGGCGTTGTCCACGGTGGTGAAACTGTAGCTGCCGGTACAAAGCCCCACTTTGTTGCAAAGAAAGCAATTGTTACGTTAATCATTGGTGTCAAAATAAACGGTACAAATAACACTGGGTTTAACACAATTGGAAGACCGAAAAGTAATGGTTCATTAATATTGAAAAGACCTGGTGCTGCCGACAATTTTCCAACGGTATTATATTGTTTATTCTTTCTAGCGATAATGAAAATAGCAATAATAAGTGCTATTGTCGTACCAGAACCACCCATATTGATGAAGGCATCAAAGAATGGTTTATTAACGATGTATGGCGCTACTTCACCAGATGAAATTGCTCTTACATTCGCTTCAATCGCTGGTAAATTTATTGTTTGCATAAATGGTTCGATTATATTAGCACCATGAACGCCTAATGTCCATAAAAACGTAGGAATGAATGCTAAAACTAAAGCCGCAACCCATGTATTCGTTAAGCCCATAAACGGCTCTTGAATCGCTGAGTAGAATGAACCGACAATATCAGGAATATCAAAGCCTGCCGAAATAATTGTACGAACTAGAGCAAATAAACCAATTGTAATAATAGCAGGTAATAATGCAGCGAATGATTTTGAAACAGCTGGCGGTACACCATTCGGCATTTTTATTAGTAGCTTAGGGTTGCCAGCCAATCTACAAAATACTTCAGTTGACAGCAAAGCAACAATAATGGCTATAAACAAACCACCTGTACCTGTTGTTAACCCTGTTAATCCACCTTCACCAAAGGTTCCAAACGTCATATAACTGGAAAGGCTGATGACACCGGCTGAAAGTCCATCCTTTTCATAGCTTTTAGCAAGATTATAAGCAATTGTAAAGGCTAGTAATAGCGAGAGAATTCCAAATGTCGAGTTCCAAATATTCCCGCCCCACTGTGTCCAAGTTTCATGCTTCCAGATAGCATCAAGTGCATTTTGATAAAATTTGATAGGCAAATTATTAACAAGTACCGCAAGTGATCCAACAATTGTCAATGGCATGATTGTAATAAAACCATCTCGAATGGCAACTAAATGACGCTGATTCCCAACCCTAGCTGCAACCGGCACAAATTTTTCTTCTAAAAAACGGAACATTTCACACACTCCCTTTACTTTTTATTGTGACATCAAGGCTTGATGCTACTCCCCTTTGATTCGTTCATACAACTCAATCATTTCAGATGCTAAATCACGAAACGTAATGGCATTCATTAAATGATCCTGTGCGTGAATTAACAGCATTGACACCTCTACTTTTTCTCCCCTTGCCTCTTGTGACAGTAAAGCCGTCTGAGAATGATGCGCTTCAATCAATGCATCATTGGCTAGCTGTATTTTTTCCTTTGCTTCCTGAATCTGCCCATTTTTTGCTAGCTGGATAGCCTCCATACACTCACTTTTCGTATTACCACTGTGCACAATCAGTCCCATAATGGATTCCATCAAAACTGTTTCTTCCATTGCCGTAGCCCCCTTAACCAATCAACTTTAATGCCTGCTTTAAAACATTTTCGCCATTCATCATGCCGTAATCCATCATGTTAATGACATCAATCGGGAAATTTTCCTTGTATTTTGTTTCAAATGTTCCTTTTAAGTAACGGACTTGCGGACCCAGTAGCAATACGTCCGCCATTTTAGTAGCTAATATTTTGTCGACCTCGCTTTCAGCAATCGCATAAATATCCGCCTCAATATTTTGTTCTTGTGCTGCTTTTTGCATTTTCGACACTAGCAAACTAGTACTCATTCCAGCTACACACACTAGCATAATGTTCTTCATCTAAACACTCCTTTTCGCGATTTAAGATTGTCTTTCTAGCGACTATAATTGTTAAATTTCGAATTATGAAATCGCTTTCTTATGTTGAGAATAGCACCTATTGGTATATACCACAATATCCTTTTTACACTATTTTCTTCCTTAAAAAACAGTTTTGAAAACTGGGCTATATCGTTGTTACAGACTACTGAAAGGATTCATTTAAGTGGTATAGTCCAGAAAAAAGTTTAAAAAATTTAAATTTTCAGAACAAACCGATCGATAGTTATTCATTCATGAACGCTTTTCTTAAAAGTATTCATAAAATGCTGGTTTTTTAGAAGGTAATGCAAGCTGCCATCGACTAATCATATCTTCAGTCAAATGTTTATTTGCATACAAAAGTGCATCCTTTACAGAAAAATAGCCAACCATCATCGCTGAAAAAAGATTAATTGGTAATGTTAACATATGCATTTCTGGGATAGAATTAGTCTCAATTATTGAGACATCCCCACTTTTATTTATTTGATATACGTGTTCATTCCAACTACAAAACGCATCTTCAATTTGAATATATAACGGTTCCTGAATATCGCCCCACGGATAATGTTGCATAAACCTCATAGCGTCAACTATCCTTACCATTACATCTTGAACGACTTCCTTTTTAAACTGTGGTTCTTTAAAATAGAAGCCAAATTGATGGTTGTTAGAAGTAACTCCTTTGATGCTATTTACACTCGCCGCATGCGACGTTATAAAACGCCAAATTGCTTGTTCTGCTTGTAAATCTTCAGCTATAAAATCATGAATCTCAAACGTTTCATCCCGAATGATATAACGAATATAACCTGCAATTTGATCAGCCTTAAAATAGGCCGCCAAATGACTATCAGGCATCCTTCTCTCTATTCTGTTCCACCAAGCATCATCTCGTAGCATACTTCCATTATGGAAAAGTGCCTGTGCATTATAAAAATCCTTAATCACCTGAAAAAGATCACGATCTGGCCATTCAAAGCTCATACGTTTTACTACGTCCAACTGCTTTCCGAAAGAAGGAAACATCGATTGTGGAATCGTGTAATATAGCTTCTCAAAAAATAATTCCCATCCAAAATAACGATAAAAGGACACAGAAAATGGTGCTAACACAGAAATACTTTGCCCATTCTCTCGCATTTTCTTTAGTGCCTCTGTCATAAGCTTTTTGATAATCCCTTGCTGCCGATACTCAGGATAGGTTGCAACAAAGCCAATTCCGCCCATATCATAATTTTTACCATGGATTGTCATATTAAGTGGCAATATTAATAGCTGTCCAACTACTTTATGTTCATCGTAAGCACCCAATGTTGTGCTATGCTCAACCCAATAATGAAAATCATCTCGCTGCGCATCAGTATACTTACTAGGAAAACAATAATCTCTTAATTGATGTACCTGCTTATAATCTTCTGGTGGAATTATTTTTATTTCCATATGCAAAATCACCTCCTTCCAACACTGAATATTCCCGCAAGCCCCTGAGATACAGCAATGCCTTTTATTTTTAGCATTCCTCTCCAATTCCTTTAGAAACAAATACTTCTGTTACTGTTTGAAAAAGCTTCTCGGCATCGGGCCCATCTGCTGAAATTTCTACAATACTTCCGGGTGCTACTCCTTGTGCCATAACACCCATAATTGATTTTAAATTGACCGATTTCTCTTTATAGGTTAACTGAACGTCACACTCAAATGGTGTGACTGCAGTTACAAGTATAGCTGCGGGTCTAGCATGTAGTCCCTCCGGCGCTGTTACTTTATACATTTTCTTCATAGATATCCCTCCACTTGTCATTTAAAGTTAATTCGATGTTGATAATAGGCAATCATTGCCTCATTATGAGACGAATCCGAGTCAACATTATTGCTTTTAAATACTGGTAATACTTCGTCAGACATGGCCATGATCTCAATGACTTCACTGAATAATGTGTTTAATATAATTGAACCAATAACTGTAGAGGATGGGGCATACTGTATGTCATTGTGATGCAGTAAACCATCTCCTATTGGTATATGCGTATTGATCACTCTGTCTACCACATCCTCTAAGCGCTTGCCACTTTGATGACGGGTCATTTGTTCGCAATAAGCAAGAGATTGCAGAGACAAGACAAGTACTCCTGCTTCTTTCGCTAAAAATGCTACATCTATAGGTGCTTGATTTCTCCCGGATGTCGAAATAACAATGCAAACATCATTTTCATGAAAATCAAAATGATCTTTATATTGTTCAATGATCGTCGGGTCCTTCTCATTTTCAGATGACGTCATCGCTCCTGCGTGTAATGTTAAAGGTTCTATAATGATAGGACGTACAGGTACAAGCCCTCCCGCACGATAAAAACCGTCCTGTGCTAAAAGATGAGAATGACCACAACCAAATAATTGGACAATTCCTCCGCGTTGAAGCCTTTGTACAATTAATTGTGCGGCTTCTTTTATTTGAGCATATTCTTGCTCCTTGACGACCTGCATTATCTTTTGAATTTCTCGAAAATATGCATCCATAGGATCACCTTTTAATTTCACTAATGAATTTGTATCGATCAGCTCGATAAGTACTTCGCACAAGCTCAAACGGAACTCCATCAGATAAATAACTTGTACGTTTAATAATTAACACCGGTGCAGTATGATTAATTTGCAAAAATTTACTATCTTCTTTTAGAACAATGGCCGCCTCCATTTGCTGAATAGCGTTTCCAATTTTCTGATGGAACTTCGCTTCAATTAACGCATATAATGACCCCATTATTTTCTTTTCATCTAATTCAGGATATATTTTTACTGGAATATATGTTCTTTCGATGGCCATTGGCTTGGAATCTGCACTACGAATTCGTACAACGAAGAATACCTCTTCGCCCGGCTCTAACATTAAATCTCTAGCAATATCAACTGGTGGTACGATTTTCTCAAAGCGTAAAACTTTACTGCTTGGTTCCATTCCTCTAGCCCGCATATCCTCTGTGAAACTTGTTAATCCCTTTAGCGGTTGTTCTAATTTTGGATTAGCGACGTACGTACCTCTCCCTTTTTCACGATACAGCAAACCGCTATTGACTAAATTTGTGATGGATTGACGCACAGTCATTCTACTAACATCAAACTGCGTAGAAAGCTCCCGCTCAGAAGGTATATTTTCACCGATTTTGTATTCTTCTAAATAAATACGTTGCTTAATAATCTCTTCTATTTGTATATAGATAGGTATATGAGAATTTTTATCTAACAAGTGTTGCACCATCCTTATCGCCTCTTTACTTTCATTTCTCAAATACAACTTTACCCCGACAAATAGTTTTTTGTACATTTAAATTTTCATCCAGTAATACAAAATCTGCATCATAGCCTTCTGCAATACGACCTTTCGTTGCAAGTTGTAATTGCTCAGCAGCATTCGTAGAGGACATTGCGACAATTTCCTGCAATGAGCAATTGGTGATTGTTTTCATATTTTTTACTGCTTGCTCCATCGTTAGCACACTACCAGCTAAAGCTCCATTAGATAAATGAGCGCCATCCTTAGAAACATGAACAGTTTGACCGCCTAAATCATAATCACCGTGATGTAAACCTTTTGCCCGCATCGCATCGGTAATTAAGATAATGCCCTTCGCTCCTTTTATACGATACGCTAACTTAACAGCTTGAGGATGACTATGCACGAAATCTGCGATAATTTCGGTCTTTACTAGATCATCTAAAAGCACTGCTCCAACGACACCTGGATTGCGATGATGGAAAGGGCGCATTTGGTTATATAAATGTGTAGCCTGCCTTACCCCCAATGCTACTGCCCTAGACACCTCCTCAATTGATGCGTCAGTATGGCCGATGGAAGCAATAACATTTAAATCCTTTAACGATGCAATAAACGGAAAGCCTCCCTCTACCTCAGGTGCAATTGTGACTTGTTGAATGCGTTGCTTACTTATCTTCTGCCAGGATGCAAATTGCTCCGTAGACGGTAAAATAATGTATTCTATTGGCTGTGCGCCTGCCCGTTTTTTTGATACATACGGTCCCTCTACATGTATACCTAATAAGCTTGCCTCATCCTCATTATTTTCAAATCGACCAACATTCGCTAAAGCGCTTTCAATTGCTTCTATAGATTGCGTCATTGTAGTAGCAAGGAAGCCTGTCACGCCTTCCTGTACTAAAGAGCGTGCCATTTGATGTAATGCTAATTGCGTAGCATCCATCACATCATGCCCAGCAGAGCCATGTATGTGCATATCAATATAGCCAGGTAACAGAAACCAATTTTTATCTTTGCCATCTATATAGTGCTCAGTCTTATCAGATAAGTTATGACTTATTTTAATAATCTTACCATCATCAATGTGTAGGTCGCCTTTATACGGTGCTTCATCATGATTGACGATCGTAACATTGGAAATTAAAAGTGTATTCTTCAATAGATCACCCCCCTAAGCGTTTTTTGAGAAGCTTGACTGAAGCTAACAGGCAAACTTTTTATTCGGTATAGTTGTCTATACCAATTATATGATGCTTTCACATAAATAAAAAGTGATTTTTTTATATTTTCTAAATTTTTCACCACATTATCATCACGCGAGGTTAATTTCCGTTCCGACTGGGCACTTTCCTGGGGGCGTCCGATGAACCGCTTTACTCGCGAGGTTCGCCCCAATCAACTTATATACATGGCATATGTTTTTAAATATCATTCCAGTTTTTCTTTCAATATTGTGACGAGAAGGCTTAATTATCATTTTTCCGCAATCTATATCCAAGTCTTATTCACCTCCTGCTAAAGCAATTCTTTTATCAAAAACCGATTGTACAAATTGCTCTTTATACGATGTATATTCCTCAACCCCTTGTAAATTGCTGTTAAGGAATTTTAATTTTAACTTTTCATACTGCCTTTTGACCTCTTCATTTGCATTTAAATAATCTCTAAAAAACAATAAATCACACCATTTTTCTCCTTGATAATTTACTAAATGAACAAAATGTGTTTTGATTTCGAATGTATCGTCTGTAAACTTGGCAAATACAATTTCTGCTGGTCTTTCTACACGCAGTCTATAAAAACTAGCTTTTTTCATTGCTTTTAAAAATGAATCTGAAATATGATCAATATCCTCAACACCCATTAAGATATCAATAATTGGCTTTGCCTGAATTCCGTCAATCGATGTACTACCAATATGTTGAATACGATCAAGTTGGATATTCGTATGTTCTTTAATCTCGGAACAAGCTCGCATAAATTCATTTTTCCATTCACTATCATATGGCACAATTTTCACTTCATTCTTTTTTAAGCCAAGGATCATCGCCTGTCCTCCTCTATGATTTTTTTAGTCCCGCTTGTAGCAGTTGCCTTTTTGAATAACCCATTACTTGCATTAAAAAAAGGAGCTATTTACATAACGGGTTCTGTTTTCGAGTACAAAACTTTAAAAAACACTAAAAAAAGGGTATCAAATCGAAATGATTTAGATGCCCCTTTTTTATTGATATAAAGCGGTTTTTTAACAATTTTCATATGAATTGGTATATCAAATCGCATTAATAAAGCTACATTATAGAAAGTTCTATAACGATGCGAATACATAATCTTTTTTCGCTCGAATTAGTTAGCGTGAGGATTTAAATGGCAAGGAACTATATTAAACTAACGGGGCAGTTTAGTTGAATAAGAATTTATAGTAAAATATTACATAATAGAAGTTTGGAGGTATTTTATGGAATCACTCATTTATGCTTTGTTTGGATTTTTAGTTTGTATGTGTTTTGGTTCGATACTTAATATACTGTTTAAGACGACTCAAAAACGAGATTGGCTTATCACATACTTGTAAAATAATGAACAAACCAAATAAATTTTAAATAGAAATATTTAAAAATTGATGAAGAAACATCCGAGTGAAACAGCAATAAAAATTATGGCAAATACTAAACTATTCCACAGGCCTAGCATAATAAAAGGAGAAGTACTTTTATCTCCGTCTTTCTTGAGACCTGTGAATGTTCGCCAGGTTATTATTAGCTGCCAAATACCTATTAATAAAAAAATGAATCCAAATAAATACCTCATATAATCACCTCCTTTATATAAAAATACCACGCTAGGAAAGCGTTATCAATAAAATTGGAATATAACGAAAAAATGTTTTATATTGTAAATTTTGAAGTAAGTTTAGGTTTAGCAATAATAGTAGTACCACTATTAAATTTATCCACTGCAACTTTTTTTTGATGAAGACTAACAGATGTTTATTAAGCTAACGGGTAGCTTTAGTTAAATTTTGATTCACGAAATATCAAACCAAGTTGTACAAAAAAGGTACTGCAATTGTTACCCTAAGATAACAATTGCAGTACCTTTTAATATGCTAATTAATTGACTTTTTAACCTGTGATTTTGCTTTTTGTACTTCAAAACAGAACCCGTTACTATTTACATGCTCCTTTTTTTGCTTAATAACTATGTATGACGAATCCCGATTGTGCCGTTATGCCAAGAAACATTCGTTTTGAACCCGCATTTCGCAGGGGGGTGCCCGCTTTGCAGCTTTAAACGTCCCGCTCCGCATGGGGCTTGTTTGCGACTACAAAATGAAGGCTCCCGTTTCTAAAGTGTTCGGTCAAAACTGTTAAGTAGAGCTAGCAATTAGACAAACACATCAGGATTCGTATTACAGTTATAATAACACTAAATTTCTGATAATTCAAACTATTTTCTTTAAAAAATTTAAATTCTTGCGAAAACGCAAAAAATACCTAGATTCCCAACAGTTTTTGCTAGAGAATCCAGGTATTTCGTAGTATTAATTATTTTCTGAAAGGTTTGATTGCTAAACTTAACTCGCTTAATTGATCTGAAGACACTTCACTAGGTGCGTTTGTCATTAAGCAACTAGCACTTGCCGTTTTCGGGAATGCAATTGTGTCACGTAAGTTAGTGCGGCCAGCAAGTAACATAACGAAGCGGTCAAGACCAAATGCAAGACCTCCATGTGGTGGTACACCGTATTCAAATGCTTCTAATAAGTAGCCAAATTGAGCTCTTGCTTCTTCTTCTGTGAAACCAAGTAAATTAAACATTTTTTCTTGTAATTCACGCTCATAAATACGTAATGAACCTCCACCAAGCTCATAACCGTTTAATACGATATCGTATGCTTGTGCGCGGACAGCAGAAGGATCTGTTTCCATTAACTGAATATCTTCGTCAAATGGACGTGTGAATGGATGGTGTGCTGCTTTATAGCGACCATCTTCTTCAGAGTACTCTAATAATGGCCAATCTGTAATCCATAGGAACGCAAATTGTGATTCATCTATTAAGCTTAAGTCTTGACCTAATTTCGTACGAAGTGCACCTAATGAAGCTGCTACAACAGACGCTTGATCAGCTACAAATACTAAAATATCGCCCACTTCAGCTTTCATACGTTCGATTAATGCAGCTGCTAATGCTTCGTCAAAGAATTTTGCAATCGGTCCGTTTAAGCCCTCTTCCGTTACTTTTAACCAAGCAAGACCTTTTGCTCCGTAAATACCAACAAATTTCGTTAGCTCGTCCATGTCTTTACGAGAGTATTTATCTGCTGCACCTTTAATGTTAATACTCTTTACTTGTTTGCCTTGTGCCACTATATCAGCAAATACCTTGAAATCACAGCCATCAAAAATGTCATTTAAATCAACAAGCTCTAAACCAAAACGCACGTCCGGTTTATCAGAACCGTAACGATCCATTGCTTCTTGATATTTCATACGTTGGAACGGAGCAGGGATATCAATGTCTTTTACTTCTTTCATAACTGCTTGGATTAAGCGTTCGTTCATTTCTATAATTTCTTCTTGCGTTAAAAAGCTTGTTTCAATGTCCACTTGTGTAAACTCTGGTTGACGGTCAGCACGTAAGTCTTCATCGCGGAAGCAACGTGCGATTTGGAAGTATTTTTCAAAACCAGATACCATTAATAATTGCTTAAATAACTGTGGTGATTGTGGTAATGCATAAAATTCACCTTCATGAACACGTGATGGTACTAAATAGTCACGAGCCCCTTCTGGAGATGATTTTGTTAAAATTGGTGTCTCTACTTCTAAGAAGCCTTCGTTTTGTAAGAAGTTTCGAATTGTACGAGTAACGTCAGAACGCATTTTGAATGTATCAAACATAACCGGACGACGCAGGTCAAGATAACGATATTTCAAACGTAAATCTTCGGATACATCTGTGCGATCTTCAATTTGGAATGGTGTTGTTTTAGCTGTATTAATGACGATTAATTTTGTTGCTTCTACCTCAATTTTACCGTTCGGTACATTTGGGTTGATTTGGTCTTCTGAGCGAAGGATAACTGTTCCTTCTACTTCAATTACATATTCACTACGTACTTTATCAGCTAAAGCATGTGCTTCTGCTACATCAGGGCTAAACACTACCTGTGTGATTCCAGTACGGTCACGTAAATCAATGAAAATTAAACCACCTAGGTCACGGCGACGTTGTACCCAACCTTTTAATACGACTTTTTCGCCTTGTAATACTTCTGAAAGTTCGTTACTAGCATGTGTTCTTGTTGCCATTTAATTAATTCCTCCAAAATTTATTTGGCTCATCACCATAACTTAAGGTTGATTTCCGTTCCGACTGGGCGCTTTGCCGCTGACGCTTCGCTTTCGCGCAGAGCAGAGCTTCCTGGGGGCGTCCAGTCGTAACGAAGATCAACTTTTCCACATGACATACGTTTTTACAAAATGTCATCCCTAACTTTTGATGATGGACCGTTTATTTTATTTATGTAGCATACACTTCCTACTAAGTAGCGAATTGATGCCATGGAAAATTAGATATCAGTTTATTGTTTAGATGATTTATCTGTCCAAAATGAAGCTTAAACTATTTTAATCATTTGGACAGACAATCTTGTATTGAAATATAAACGATCTATGTTTTAACAGCTTGTGTTCGTTTATTGTTTTAATAGGTAGTTCACTAATTCTGAGAACGCTACTTTTTGTTGTTCTCCTGATTCCATATGTTTAACAGTAGCGACTTGCTCTTCAAGCTCTGTTTCACCTAAAACAATCGTATATTTTGCACCTAAACGGTCTGCGGATTTCATTTGAGCTTTCATTTTGCGATCTAGATAATCCATCTCCGTAGAAATGCCCTTTGCACGGAAGGTACTTGTTAACTCTACTGCTTTTAACTTCGCTTCATCACCCATAGCAATCATATAGACATCGAGTCCTGATGCTGTGTCTAATTCAACACCCTCAGCTTCAAGCGCAAGCAATAAACGTTCAATACTTAGTGCAAAACCGATACCCGGTACTTCTGGTCCACCAATTTCTTGCACAAGGCCATTGTAGCGCCCACCACCACAAAGTGTAGTAATTGCTCCAAAACCAGAAGCTGTTGACATAATTTCAAAAGTCGTATGATTGTAATAATCAAGACCTCTTACAAGATTTGGATCGATCTCATACGAAATTCCTAGTGTATCTAAATACGTTTTAACTTGAGCGAAATATGCTGCTGACTCCTCTGTTAAGAAATCAGTTAATGCAGGTGCAGATGTCATTAACGGGTGCTCACGGTCCGCCTTACAGTCCAAAATACGCAGTGGATTTTTTTGCAAACGATTTTGGCAATCTGAACAAAACTCATGAATATGTGGTTCGAAGTGTTGTAGCAGTGCTGTACGGTGTGTATCACGTGTTTCTTTGTCACCAAGAGAATTAATGACTAATTTTAAATCCTTTAAACCAGCTGATTCATAGACATCCATTGCTAGCGCGATTACTTCCGCATCAATAGCTGGGTCCGCTGAACCAATGGCTTCTACTCCAAATTGTACAAATTGACGGTAGCGCCCTGCTTGTTGACGTTCATAACGAAACATTGGTCCTAAATATGAAAGCTTTACTGGTTGATCAGGTGCACCAAACATTTTATGCTCAACAAAAGCACGAACTACACCGGCTGTATTCTCCGGACGTAATGTTAACGAACGGCCACCGCGATCTTCAAATGTATACATTTCCTTTTGAACAACATCTGTTGTTTCACCGACACCACGTGCAAATAAATCTGTTTGCTCAAAAATCGGTGTGCGAATTTCGTTGTAACGATAGACACGACAGATATCACGGATAACCGCTTCTATCTTTTGCCATTTCTCTGATTGACCAGGCAAAATATCTTGCGTCCCTCGTGGCACTTTAAAACTCATATAAATACCTCCTTTATAAATTGCTTATGAGCAAGCTCTTCTGGACTTCTCTCATTTTTTTGTCCATAAAAAAAGCCCTCGCCCCCTGCATAATGCAAGGGACGAGAGCTGTATAAGCTTCCGCGGTTCCACCCTAGTTGACGCATCAAATACATGCGTCCTCCTCCTGATCGGATAACGGCCGATTCCGTTTTTTCCTACTAAGCACTACTTTTCAGAAAAAAGCCTCTCAAGTGTTATTCACGTTATACATTTTTGTAGGAAAGATTTCAGCCTAGGTCTTTCCCTCTCTTCTCCAATAGAGGTATACGCTACTTGCTTGGTCATAAGCGGTTAATCATTTTTTGATTACCCTTTATGTTAGTCACAACAAAAGGCAATGTCAACTGTTTTCGTTTTTTTTACATTACAATCGTTAAAATAACAAATTCCATTACCTTTTTCCCACGAATTCTATTACAAAAGCATGGTAAAATAGAACAAGGAATAGGAGGAATCTGATGAGGACAAAATTTTTACATACTATAATCATCTTCGTACTAGTGCTAACATTTGCATTTCCAAGTAACACTGTTCAAACAGCACTAGCCGACTCCAGTGATTTAAAAGTAACTGGAACGATTCTTCATTTACGTGAGGGACCTGGACTGTCTTATCCAATCATTACGACATTAGATGAGGGTGACCCGTTAACCTCTATTAGTCGCGAGGGCGATTGGATACGAGTAAAAGCAGGCAATTACGAAGGTTGGGTAGCATCCTGGCTAACAGCTTCGACAAACGATAAGCAAACGGCTGACCAAACGTTAATTTCTCAAGTCAACCGTCTAAATATCCGTACTGAGCCTGACATATCTTCAGCAGTTCTTGGACAATTATCTACAGGTGACCAAGCTAAACTTATTGAAAAAAATGGCGAATGGGCGAAAATAGATTGGAACGGACTAGTTGGTTGGGTATCCACTGACTATGTTACTATCAATGATCTACCCGAACAAAAGGCTAAGGCTGATGAACCTAAAGTTGAAGTATCCACAAAAAAAGTCAACAAAGATACAACATTTACAGTTTTAGTGGATGCACTTAATGTGCGCCAACAGCCAGACTTAAATGCTAACAAGGTTGGCACTGTTTCAAATGGACAAGCCTTTAAAGTGCTAGCTCAAGAGCATAACTGGGTACAAATTCAATATAACGATAAAAAAGCAGGTTGGGTTTATAGCTTTTATGGTACTTTTTCAAATATAGAAAAAAAGGCATCAAAATCTTCTTCTGCTTCCTCAGATCTTGAATCTGTCACAATCATTTATAATGGGACAAACTTACGGACAGATGCAACAACAACTGCCGAAGTTGTTGAACGTGTAGATGCTGGTGAAATCTACCCTATTGTAGGCGCTAAAAATGACTTTTATGAAATACAAGTAGATGACAAAACTGCTTTTGTGGCGAACTGGGTCGTTACTACTTCTTCGCCAAGTAAAGCTGTTACTGCTACAAAAAAGGAAAAATCAAAACCACGCAAGAAAGGCACTTTAAATGGATTAACTATTATCGTAGATGCTGGACATGGTGGGAATGATCACGGTACTACCGGACAACGTGGAACAGATGAAAAGGAAATTACATTAAAAACGGCATCTCTTCTTGCTTCAAAGTTGAGTGCTGCTGGAGCAAATGTTGTCATGACAAGAGAATCAGATGAATATGTTGCCCTCCGTAAACGCGTATCAATTGCACACCAATATGAGGCAGATGCTTTTATCAGTATTCATTATGATGCTACAGACGATAGCTCCGTTAATGGTTTCACCTCATATTATATGAACAGTAATCAACAAGATCTTGCAGAGGCAATAAATAATGGACTCTCAAATAAAATCGATTTAAAAAATCGTGGTACCCAACAAGGAAATTATTTAGTTTTACGAGAAAATCGTCAAAAGGCTGCCCTTATTGAGCTAGGCTACTTAAGTAATGGTAGTGAGGAACGTGTTATTACATCCGCTAAATTCCGGGAACAAGCTACTCTCGGCATCTACCAAGGCATTTTAAATTACTTTAACGAGAATTAATAATGTGAAACTTGAAACATTGGGGACTTTCTTCATCCCCAATGTTTCTTACTATTCATCAATACGAAAATGAAAAAAGGTCTCTATACTCATATCCCATGAGTATAGAGACCTTTATGCGTTTATTTTTTCCTTGTTGCCAACGTAACCCATACAATTTCCTTCATACGAATGAACAACGGCGTACGACTAATCTCTACAACGATATCGTCAGGTAATACAGAGATTAGTTTTCCTTGTTGAATATTTTTCTCTGTTTGCACGACTATTGCCTGACCAATCATCATGTTTAGAGTTTCGTATAAATATGGATTTGATACGCTTCCTCCCTGAGTCACCGTTCACACACTTCCTTCCTACAAAACAAACCATACTGTTAAATGTATGAAGGTATTATAGGAAATGTACCATTTATTTAGACTCAAGAAGTATCGTAATTGGGCCATCATTTGTAAGTGCAACGTCCATCATTGCACCAAATATTCCTGTTTCCACATGTAAACCGTGTCCGCGTAAGGCATTATTAAAGGCCTCCCATAACGGTTCCGCAACTTCTGATCTTGCTGCACTTGTAAAACTTGGACGATTCCCCTTTTTTGCATCCCCATATAATGTAAATTGCGAGACGGATAGAATAGCCCCTCCTTGCTCTAGTATGGAATGGTTCATTTTTCCATCTACATCTTCCCAAAGGCGGAGATTAGCTACTTTTTTTGCTAAATATACAACATCATCTTGCGTGTCCTCGTGTGTAATGCCCACCAAAAGAACATAGCCGCTCTCAATAGCTCCCGTTACTTTTCCGTCAACCGTAACAGAGGCAGCTTTACTACGCTGTAAAACTACTTTCATTCTTTAAAACCTCAATTCTTCATTGTAAGCACCAGAAGTATCAACTTCGGTCATAACAAAGTCGCTACTGCCCAACCATTCATTTAGTAAAGAAATTGATTAGTTAATAACACGTTGTACTGAATATATATCCGGTGTTTGCTTAATACGTTCCACTACTTTATGCAAATGTGAAATATTTGAAATCGATATCGTTAAATGAATCGTCGCCATTTTATCGCGATCTGCACGACCACTCACTGCTAATATATTCGTTTTCGTTTCGCTAACAATTTGCATAATTTCATTTAAAATGCCTGGTCGATCGAAGGCTGAAACTTCAATATCGACAGGGTATTCTTTTCTCTCAGGAGTAAGTCCGTGTTCCCACTCTACTTCTATTAAACGCTCCTGCTCATCATCTACTTGAATATTTGGGCAGTCTGCACGGTGTACTGAAACACCTCTACCTTTCGTAATGAAGCCTACAATTTCATCTCCAGGAACTGGCGTACAACAACGAGAAAGTCGAATAAGCATATTGTCGATATCTTTTACGATAACACCCGATTCCGTACGTTTTTGTGGAATAGGGTTTTTCATTTTTTGTTCAATTTTCTCAAGCGCTTCTTCCTGTTCACGCTCTTTGCGACGTTTTTCCGCTAGACGATTAACAACTTGCTGAGCTGTAATTCCATTCACGCCGACAGCTGCATATATATCTTCTTCATTTGTATAGTTAAATTTTTCATATACACGCTTCAAGTTTTCCGCTGACATTGTTTCTTTTACATCAAAATCTTGTGCTCGGATTTCCTTCTCTATCATCTCTTTACCTTTGATGATATTTTCTTCACGAAGATGACGTTTGAAAAACTGCTTTATTTTATTTTTCGCCTGTGAGGATTGAGCTATTTTCAGCCAATCACGGCTCGGACCAAATGATTGCTTTGATGTTAAAATTTCAATAATATCTCCCGTTTTTAACGGTGTATCAAGCGGTACCATTTTACCATTGATTTTCGCGCCAATTGTACGATTTCCAACTTCTGAATGCACACGATATGCGAAGTCGATAGGTACAGAGCCTGCCGGTAATTCAATGACATCTCCTTCAGGTGTGAATACATAGACCATATCAGAGAATAAATCAAATTTTAAAGATTCCATAAATTCTTCAGCATTAGAAGATTCGTTTTGGAATTCTAAAATTTCTCGGAACCACGTTAATTTTTGGTCGACATTTTGTTTTTCATTATCAACTTTTTTACCTTCCTTATACGCCCAATGCGCTGCAATCCCGTACTCGGCAATTTTATGCATTTCCTTCGTTCGAATTTGGACTTCTAATGGGTCACCATAAGGACCAATTACTGTTGTATGCAGTGATTGATATAGGTTTTGTTTTGGCATCGCAATATAATCTTTAAAACGCCCAGGCATCGGCTTCCATAATGTATGCACAATCCCAAGTACGGCATAGCAATCTTTAATACTATCGACAAGTACACGAATGGCTAATAAATCATAAATCTCGTTGAATTGTTTCTTTTGTAACACCATCTTACGGTAAATACTGTAAATATGTTTTGGGCGACCATAAATATCCGCTTCAATTTCAACCTCTGTAAGCTGTGACTTCATCTCAGTCATGACATTGTCTAAATATGCTTCACGCTCATCACGTTTTTTCTTCATAAGACTGACAATGCGATAATATTGCTGTGGATTTAAATAACGAAGTGCTGTATCCTCAAGCTCCCATTTAACAGTCGAAATCCCAAGACGATGCGCGAGTGGTGCAAAAATTTCAAGCGTTTCTTTAGAAATACGGCGTTGTTTTTCTGCAGGTAAATGCTTTAACGTGCGCATATTATGTAGACGGTCTGCCAGTTTAATCAAAATGACACGAATGTCCTGCGCCATAGCTACAAACATTTTTCGATGATTTTCTGCTTGTTGCGCTTCTTTAGATAAATATTTAATTTTCCCCAGCTTTGTTACACCATCTACAAGCATCGCAACCTCTTCGCCGAATTCACGAACCAAATCGTCGCGCGTAAAATCCGTATCCTCGACAACATCATGTAAAAAACCAGCTGCAACTGTTTCAGGATCCATTTGTAATTCAGCTAAAATTCCAGCTACTTGCACAGGGTGAATAATATACGGTTCACCTGAGCTTCGGAATTGCTCAATATGGGCATCCCTTGCTAATTCATATGCTTTTTTCACGAATGCGACATTTTCATCATTCATGTAGGATTTGACTAACTCAAAAACGTCCTCGGGAGTCAAAATTTGCTCTTTCGCCATAACATGTCCACCTTGCTCGTCAAATTTTTCAGATTAGATATAAACTTAATTGTATAAAATTTTATGGGCTATTGTAAAGTAACTGTGTCATTTTGTTTAGTTATTCTCGTGAACAATGTGAAAAATGGAAAAATATTCTCCTAAATGAATGAAAAGACCCTTTGCGAATGCAATATTTCGCAAAGAGTCTCTCTTATCGTATCATAGTTGTTACTTATTTATTATACGCTACAGCAATTTTTGACCCAACTACTGCATTATTTTTTACTAATGCAATATTGGCATCCAGGCTTTTACCTTCTGTTAATTCTTTCACTTTTCCAAGTAAGAATGGTGTCACGTTTTTACCTTGGATACCGTTTTCTTCTGCTTCTACTAAAGCTTTTTCAATGATTCCTGTAATGAATGAATGCTCAAGTGCTTCAGACTCTGGAATTGGGTTAGCAATGACAGCTCCACCTTTTAAGCCTAATTGCCATTTTGCACGTAGCATTTCTGCCACTTCCTCTGGCGTATCAATCTTGAAGTTGACATCAAAACCGCTTTGACGTGTGTAGAATGCTGGTAGCTCATCTGTACCATATCCAACAACTGGTACACCTTTTGTTTCAAGATATTCTAAAGTTAAACCAATATCTAAAATTGACTTAGCACCCGCACAAATTACAGCAACATTTGTTTGTGCTAATTCTTCTAAATCTGCTGAAATATCCATTGTTGTTTCAGCACCACGGTGTACGCCACCGATACCGCCAGTTACAAAAATTTCAATACCAGCTAGCTCCGCACAAATCATTGTTGCTGCTACAGTTGTCGCTCCTAATTTTTTTGTTGCTAAAAGATAGCCTAAGTCACGACGAGATGCTTTTGCTACGCCTTGAGCATTACCGAACATTTCAAGTTCTTCATCTGATAAACCAATTTTAATTTTACCATTGATTAATGCAATAGTTGCTGGTACTGCACCATTATCACGAACAATTTGTTCCACTTCACGTGCTGTTTGAACATTTTGTGGATATGGCATTCCGTGTGAAATAATTGTTGATTCTAATGCTACGATTGGTAAGCCTTTTGCTTGTCCTGCTTTTACTTCTTCTGATAATACGATGAATTCTTTCATGTTGTTATTCCTCCATTTCACTGTTTAACAAATCAACTGATAGCTCAGGTCTTACGGTATATGGAGATGCAAGTGTATTTTTGGCATTCGTTAAGCCTGCATCAATACATGTTGCAAATGATTGCCCAGTAAGCCAGCTATGGATTACAGCACTGACAAATGCATCTCCTGCACCTGTTACATCTTCAATTTTATCTATAGCTTTAGCCGCGTAATGACTTGGCTTCGTTGTAACGGAAGCTGCATACACACCCTTGCTACCCGCTGTAATAATTACCTGGTCAGCACCTAATGTAAGAAGTTGCTGTAAAGCCTTTTCATAATGCACAGAGTTTTCGATTTTATGACCAACAATCGTCTCTGCTTCATCTGTGTTACAAATAAACCATGTTACTCCTTGCAACGTATCAGGTAATCGATTCATTTTTGGCGAAGATACCGGTACGATGACAAACGGAATGTCACGGGCAATTGCAACCTGCTGTATGTAAGCCACTGTTTCCTTTGGACAGTTTAAGTCCATAATAAAGCAGCCCGCATTCATCAGCATTGCCTCATGTTTTTTTAGCAAACTTGGCAATAAAAGATCATATACTTCCATATTTGCTACCGCTAATGCTAGCTCGCCCTGCTCATCCATAACCGCAGTATAGGAACCCGTCGAAGCGTCAGGTAGCTGCTCCACATAACGTAAATTCATAAATGGCTCTGACGCTTCTTGGATCACTTGCCAATCAGCATCTTTGCCGGCAGTAGTCAGCAAGGTTACTTGATGATTTAATCTACCTAAGTTTTCAGCAATGTTTCGTCCAACACCACCTACACTAAATGAAGAGCTAGCAGGATTGGACGTACCGAATTGGACATTCCCTTTTACATGAAATTTTCGGTCAAGATTGGCTCCACCGATACAAATAATTTCATTTTCCTCAGGCAAAATATATGCACGACCTACAATTTTCCCCTGCTTCGTTAAGCTCGACACTAAATTAGCAAGGACTGGTCGAGATAGCTTCATCTTATCTGCCATCTCTTGCTGAGACATAAACGGATTCTGGCGAATTAATGCAAGGACCGCCTGTTCTCTTTCATTCATAGCATCACCTTTTATTATATTTGTTTATATTATAAACTTTTGTTTGGTTGGTGTCAAAATTTTTTAACAAAAAAGTTGAAGCCGTTATAATATTGGCTTCAACTTCATGTTGTTATATCTATTACTTCAATGAAATTAAGGTGTCGTATTAAATAAGTATGGCATTTCGGCAAAGAAGGGGCTGATTTCCATTCCGACTGAGCGCTTTCCTGGGGGCGTCCGATGAGCCGCTTGGGGCAACAGGATGTTGGTCCGAAGGCGTTATCATAGGACGTGATGGTTTTAGCCTTCGTTCCCCTGTCTGCTCGCTCCAGGGTCTCGGGCCAACAGATGTTTTTTGCGCGAAAGCGTAGTGTTAACGCAGCGACAGCAGCATGATGTTGGTCACGAAGGCGTCATCACAGGATGTGCTTATAGCTATCTCCCCAAGTGAACCACTCCTTGTTCACTTTACCGATGACTACACCATGCTGTAAGATCTGAAAATCCATATCCCACCAGTTACCATGTATCTCAATGTCTGCTGCATCAATCGTATAGCGTGCTTTAAAGAAAGAAAACTCCTTCTTAATCGTTAACACCTCTCGACCATTTACCTCAACAAAAAACTTCGGTAAAAAGCTGAACACCTTTTTCGTAATAAGCGCGACTTCATCTCTTGTTGTATTCATAATGGAGAAAGTCTTTGGAATTTGCATAAAACTACCCTCTACGTAATAAACATCCTTCTCCTGCTGATCCTTTACCGTAAATTTGCCACTTAGACTGAATACCTTTTGCTTTATATAAAGTTGCTTCATTCTACACCTCCTTCGAAATAGCATATCAATATAGCGCAGATTTCATCATAGCTATTAATAATTATAGAAATAATTTTTTAGATTTGGACTTATAAATTTATTCAGCGCATTATATGTAAATACCTTCATAACAGAAAAGATATGCAAGTAAAGAAGTTTGCATATCTTGCTAATCTATTCAACACTACGGTTCTTCGTAACAACACTAAAGAGAGTTTCACTTTTTCATATATAAGTAAATTTTATAAAAAAAGTAGTTCCTTCAGATCCTGTTTGAAATTCAATTTTTGCGTTATGACGGGCAGCAATTGCATAGCATATGCCTAGTCCTAAGCCAGTGCCATTATCTTTGGTCGTGTAAAATGGAGTACCCAATTTTTCTACTATTGCAGGACTGATACCTTCTCCTTGATCCCGTACTGCAAGAATTACACAATTTTCATCTCCTTTGCATGTACTGATGGATAGAACCTTACCTGTGCTCATTGATTCTAAGCCATTACGGTATAGATTTATTATCAATTGTCGTATTTCGTTACGATTTAAAAGTAAATCTGGAATGTCTTTCAGATTAAATTGAATAATTTTATTTTGATTAAATGCATCTATCTTTATTAAAGGGGTAATATCTCGAATAATAGAATTTAAATCTAACATCTGTAAATCAGATGTCTTTGTATTACCTATAGAAAGGAATTCAGTAATAATAGAATTGGCACGGTCAAGCTCTTCGATCATTACATTAAAGTAATCATTATGTTTTTCGAACTCGCTCTCTTTTTTTAATAGCTGCAAAAATCCTCGTACTGTTGTCATAGGATTTCTAATCTCATGGCTAATACCTGCTGCCATCTGACCTATTAAGTCTAGGTTTGATAATCTTTTCAATTCCTTCTCATATTTCTTTTTTTCGGTTATGTTTTTTAAAAGGCAGCAGATTCCCTCATCATATGGGTAAGCAACTGCTTCGTACCAATAATCACCATATGCTGAGGTCATTTCAAAATGTACTGCTATTCGCTTTGACATCGCACGATGAAATTCCTTATACATGACCGTATCTACACATTTCGGGAAAATTCCCCATATATTCTGGCCTAATACATCTTTTGCCGTTTTCCTTTGCGGCAAATATTGATGTTTATTCATGTAAAGAAATTCCCACTCTTTGTTCAATGCAAAGAATCCATCCGTTATACTTTCAATAACACTCGTAACCTTTTCATTAGCAGCAGCTAGTTCCCTTGTTCGCTCTTCTACCATATTTTCAAGTTGGTCCATATATAACAAGTTTGAAATTGTAGGGGCTGTGGCATCGACTATCGATTTTGCTAATTGAATTTGAGATTCATGGAAATTACATGTTTCCCCTCCTAAATTGACAACTGTTATAACCCCTAATACTTCCCCCATTGAAACCAGTGGCATCATAAGTAGACTCATACTATCTATATTTGGAGTGAGAATTATACTTTTTGTTTCAATAATCTGTTGAATCATAGCTTCGTAGCTTTGGTTCATTCTTATGCTTTTAAGATTCTCCATCCAATTGGCTTCTGTCCAATCACAGTCTTTATTAAACTTCATGAATGTGATTGTGTTTTTTCCCAACGGATCCAGGATGTGGGCTGTACTTTTTTTGCTACCTAAAACCTTTCCTAAGTAGTAAAAACATTTATCAAGACTTTTCTGCACGGAGGAACACATCGACAAATCACGTGTAACATTGAGTAACAACTGCTTTTCTGCAATAAGGTTTTCCTTTTGCTTTAAATTATTTGCGTTTTGAATTGCAACTGCAGCCATATTCACATACGCTTCAACACTCTGAATTTCTGATTCTGTTAAATTCATCGGCGTTCCATAATCAAATAAAAAAACTAAACCAAATATCTCTTGCTCATATGAGATAGGCAGTGCTAATAAGGATTTAATTTTGAAGGCTTCTACCGATCTCGGGTCCGGCCGATTATCCTTTGAGGTATCAGAGATATAGATGGTTTTTTTAGTTTCAATAACCTCTTTGGCCAGTAAGTCTGTTTCAATATCAATTACCTGTGTATCGAGCGTTATGCCATTCATATCTTCTGGTTTTCCTACAAATCCTCTAAATGTGCCATCTTTTTCTGGTAAATAAATACCAACCGAGTTACATTGCACGATTTCCTCGGATATTGCCTGCGTTACACGCTGTAAAACTTCACGTAGTTCTAACTTTGTATTAATTACTTTGGTTATACTCGCGAGCCTAGAATATCTCGTCTGTTCTCTTAACATGCACAATGTCTCCAATCAAAGCCTACTAAAATTAAAAGTATAATTTCTAGCTAACAGTCTAGTTCTAGATCAGTTTACTATTTTTAATTTTATATCTGTATCCTATTATACATGGAAAACCTCTATTACTTATGATACGGTTTACCGTGATAGCGCTAGCCTGTTTCGACCCGATGATAGGAACGACCATAAGGACTTCTAATAACTTCAATTCACTTTTGTTAGGTCCTTATATTCTTCCATTGCCAGTCACCTTCAATGGCTCTATCCACTTAACAGACCATTCATATGATACCAATGAATAAGAACTGATTGTTGATTCTGTTTGCAGGAGCTACATTTTCCGCACGATTTTTGTTGTCATATGTTCTCTTTCAGCGGTAATATTTAACACTTGCACCAATACGCGTTCACTCTGCAAAAATCTCATCTGTCGATAATGATTTCATATATAAATACACATTTAAAAATGAAAGTAACATTTGATTCATAAATCCACTCTATTCCCATTTTATGCTTATATTCAGTTTGGAGAAAAAGGACTATCCAACAAATTCTTAAATGGAAACAGGTATACTTTTTAGTAAATCACTATTTTTAGTTGGTGATGGATTGTAGTGGAAGGCGGCGACTCCAGCGGGAATAGCATGAGCTGAAGGCACCACAGGAGCGAAGCGACGAGGGACTGAAGCCATGCCCGCGTAACGCATCCGTCACTAAATGACTTAGGAGAAATCCCCTTCTAAAACCGCACTTACTTATAATACGGTTCACCGATACTAATATTAAATTCGTTATAAAAATAGATTTCCTTATTGGACTAACCTGCCCATATCCTAACTTAATACAATTAAATTCAATTTTAACTTAGTTTTTTCTTCAACTAAACTGCCCCGTTAGCCATCCATGTAGCGCAAAAATCAGCTCTTCACCACAGAAAATGAAAGATGATTAAGTTCTTTCATGGGAGTACAATAAGAAAAAAGAGCTGTCTAAAACAGCTCAATGTTTTTCAGCCCTCCTGTAGTTGAATAAGAAAAGACACCCGTTATTGAGTGCCTTTATTTGTTGTAGTTTTTTCTTTCACTATTATTTACTGTCTAATTTAATAATTTCCGATTTCCCGTTCCACTCTAATTTTGCTTCAATTCTATCTTTTTTAAGTTGTGTAAGCTTCACAGCCAGTACATTCAACAGTACCTATGTGTACATTGTTTTTTTGTTAAAAGTGTCTTCAACAATACCCACATCCAACGATACACCTTTTATTTTATATACAAATACTTCAGGTGCAGGTTCTTTTCCAATATATTCAAATGTATATTCTCCAAATTCTCTTTCTTTAGTAACTTCAGTTTCGTACTTAACAATCCAATTCAAGGATAAAAAAATAAATACAATGCCTAAAAATC